>JBOGFU010000354.1:0-6913 GCA_050743545.1 Acidimicrobiales bacterium
CCGCGAAGGCGGCGACGTCGACGCCGATCGCGGCGTCACGCCGGGCGAAGAGAGACCCGATCGCCGACGCCGCGGAGAGGGCCTGAGCCACGATCGCGGCCGAGCCGACGACGCCCAGCGCCCCCGACGCGCCGATCGCGCGTCGCACCGCGCGCGTCGACCTCAGGCGCGCGAGCGGGGTGCGCGCTCGCGCACGGGGCTCAGAGCGCTCGGGCGCCGGCGTCGGCGTGGATCTCGGCATCGGGGCGGCGCACCCGCCGACGGAACACCCAGTAGGTCCAGCTCTGGTAGACGAGCACGAAGGGCGTGAAGATGAGCGCCACCCAGCTCATCACCTTGAGCGTGTAGGGGTGCGACGCGCTGGCCACGATCGTCAGGTCGTATCCCGGCTTGACCGACGACACGAGCACGTTGGGGTAGAGGTTGAGCAGCAGCGTCGTGAAGAACGCGACGACGACGATCGCGGTCGCCACAAAGGCCCATCCTTCGAGCCGCTCCGCGACCAGCCACTCGACCCCGGCGAGCACCAGCACCGCCACGATCGGCAGGAGCGGTGGCACGAGGCCCACGTGACGCAGGTGGTGGGCGCTCAGGTAGGTCCAGAAGAGGAACCCGGTCACGGCGACGAACGCCACGGGGGCGAGCCAGCGCGCGGCGTCGCGCGCGCGCTCGCGCACGGGCCCATCGGTCTTCAGCCCCAGGTAGGTCGCGCCGTGCAGGGTGAACAGCGACAGCGTGGCCACTCCCCCGACGAGCGCGTAGGGCTTGACGAGGTCGAAGAAGTTTCCGGTCCACACCCCGCCCGCGGTGATGGGCACCCCGTGGACGAAGTCCGCGAAGGCGACGCCCCACAGCAGCGCGGGCAGCGCCGAGCCCCAGAAGATTGCCCGGTCCCACCACCGCTTCCACGACGCGTCGTCGCGCCGATGGCGCAACTCGAAGGCCATCCCCCGGAAGATCAGCGCCGCGAGCACGAGGAACAGCGCGAGGTAGAAGCCGCTGAAGACCGTCGCGTACCACAGCGGGAACGCCGCGAACGTCGCGCCCCCCGCGGTGAGGAGCCACACCTCGTTGCCGTCCCAGACCGGGCCGATCGAGTTGACGATGACGCGACGGTCGAGGTCATCGCGTGAAAGGAACGGCAGCAACGTGCCGACGCCGAAGTCGAAGCCCTCGAGGAAGAAGTAGCCGAGCCACAGCACGCCGATCAGCGTGAACCACAGCTGCTCGAGGCCGCTCGGGGAGGTGGCGAGTGCAATCACGGATCCTCCTAGTAGATGAGCTCGGGGACGCGCTCGGGGTCCTCGGACGACGCGGGCGGCGTGGGCACGCGCGCCAGTCGCACCATCAGGCCAATCTCGAGGACCGCGAGGAAGGTGTAGATCGCGCTGAAGCCGACCAGGCTGGCCGCCACGTAGCCCGGAGAGATAACCGTGACCGCGACCGACGTCTTGAGCAGGCCGTAGACGACCCAGGGCTGGCGCCCGACCTCGGTGAAGATCCAGCCCACGCTGTTCGCGAGGAACGGGGCGAGGATCATCCACGTCGCGAATCTCAGGAACCGCGGCGAGCGCTCGAGGCGGCGCTTTCGCATCAGCCAGAGCCCGACGCCGCCGAGGATCAGCAGCAAGAAGCCGAGTCCGACCATGATGCGGAACGACCAGTACAGGACCCAGATCACGGGCACGTAGCTGCCCGAACCGTACCTCTTCGCCGCGGCGGCCTGGATCTGGTGGATGCCCTTGACCTCGCCGTTCCACGAGTTGGTGGCGAGCACGCTGAGGATGTGCGGGACCCTGATCTGGAATATGGGGTTGCCCGAGAGGTCCCCGATCGTGAGCAGCGAGAAGCTGGCCCCGTGAGTCGTGGAGTAGAGCGCCTCGGCGGCGGCCATCTTCATCGGCTGCTGGGTCTCCATCTGCTTGGCCTGGCTGTCGCCGAGGAAGATCGTGCCCAGCGCGGCGATCACGGTCACGACGACCGCGATGCGCGCGGTCTTGGCGAAGGCGTCGACGTCGTGACCTCGGCGCAGGTGCCAGGCCGACACGCCGAGCATGAAGACCGAGCCCGTGAGGAAGGCGCCGAAGAGCACGTGGCCGTACGCCGTGATGAACGTCGGATTGGTCAGGACCGCCCAGAAGTTGGTCATGACCGCCTGGTGGGTGACCGGGTCGATCGTGTAGCCGACGTGGTGCTGCATCCACGAGTTGGCCGAGATGATGAACGCCGCCGAAAGGATCGTGCCCAGGCTGGCCAGCCAGATCGCCGCGAGGTGAACGCGCGGGCTCACGCGGCCGCGCCCGAAGATCCATACCCCGAGGAAGGTCGACTCCATGAAGAACGCCAGCAGCCCCTCAATCGCCAGCGGCGCCCCGAAGATGTTGCCGACGAACACCGAGTAGCGCGACCAGTCCATGCCGAACTGGAACTCCTGAACAATCCCGGTCACCACGCCGATCGCGAAGTTGACGAGGAAGAGCTTGCCGAAGAACCTCGCCGCGCGGTCGTAGTCCGCGCTCTTGGTTCGGTACTGCGCGGTCTGGAGAATCGCGACGAGGAGCCCGAGGCCGATCGTCAGCGGAACGAACAGGAAGTGAAAGACCGTCGTGATGGCGAACTGCCATCGCGCCAGCGACAGCGACGAGATGCTCGCGACGACCGGGCTCATGCCGCGAACCTAACGAGGTGAGACCGCGTCGATACCCGATTTGGTGGGGCCGTTGGTCATAACCTGACGCGAACGGTCAGTCGGTGACGTCCCACCACACGGTCACGGTTCCGCGCTGAGAGTCGCCGTCGTGTGTGGAGAGGAAGTCGGCAACGTCGCCGTCACGCGAAGCCGGTAGGCACAGGCGAACGCGCGCAGTCCGTGCGCGCTCAGCCAGGCTCGCGGGGCTCCTCGCCGGTCGGCGCCACTCGTTGGAGTGCGCGCTCACGCCCATCTCACTGAGAACGGCCAAAAAGTCCGCGGCCGTCGGCGACTCGGGCCTCGCCAGTCCCCAGAAGTGCTCCCACGCCGGCGACAGGTTCGCCAGGGGGTGTCGCGCGGAGAGCTCGAGCACGACGCGGCGCCGGGCCCTATCGGTGAGCGCGCGAACGAAGGGAACGACGTCACCCACGTTGTAAACCACGTGATGGCACACGACGACGTCGCACGTCGGCGCCCGTCGAGCAGCGTCGGGCCACGACCCTTCAATCGCCTGGGCGTCGACGCCCCGGCGACGCGCCTCGCCCAAAAAGGCGACGAGCATCGACGCCTGTGAGTCGACCCCGGTGACGTGGGCCGCGGGCGGAGCCAGCGCCAGCGCCGCCGCGCCTCCCCCGCACCCAACGTCCAGAACTGAGCCGCCGGCCGCGAGGCAGTCGAGCGCCCGTTCCCTCGAGGGCGACGCCGCGGGCACCTCGGGCGCGCCGAAGTGCCCGGGGGGGAACTCCCACGGGCTCTGCGTCGCCTGGGCGAGGATCTCGTCGGGGATCGCCCACTCGGCGAGCGCGTCGTGCCAGCGCTCGGCCGCGCCGGTCACTAGCGCCCGCGACGCCGCGAAAAGAGCCCCGAACGCGCCGCGGGTGCGCACGAGCAGCGCTGGTTGAGTGGCACCCCGGCGAGGGCCTGGTCGACGTGTTGACCGCAGCCCCGCCACGTGGGCTTGCCGCAGCTCTTACAGGAAGTGCGCTGGCACACGACAGATTCCTCTCACTTAGATCGTCGTTGTTTGGAGCACGGACGCCGGCGAGCAGCTCCACGTGCGATATCCACCGTCGAGGTTCGACGCGCGAAAGCCGAGGCTCGACAGCAGGCGCGCCGCGACGTGACCGCGCTGTCCCACCTCGCAATAGACCACGACGTCGAGGGCGTCGATCTCGCGCCACCGCTCGCGCAGGTCGTCCACGGGGATGTTGAGGGCACCCGGCAGCGACCCGGTCGCGAACTCGTCGGGCGTGCGCACGTCGATCAGCGCGGCGCCTGCGGCTCGGCGTTCCGCCACCTCGCTCCACTGCACGGTTTGGACGAGTCCCGTCAGCACGTTCTCGGCCACGTAGCCGAGCATGTTGACGGGGTCCTTGGCCGACCCGAACGGCGGCGCGTAGGCGAGCTCGAGGTCAGCGAGCTCGGGCGCGCGGAGCCCGGCGAACATGGCGGTGGCCACCACGTCGATGCGCTTGTCGACCCCCTCGCCGCCTACGGCCTGAGCGCCCAGGATCTCGCCCGACGACGGATCGACCAGGAGCTTGAGCGACATCGCGTCGCCGCCGGGGTAGTAGGACGCGTGCGACGTGGGATGGGTGTGAATCGCCACCAGGTCGCGCCCGGCGGCGCGCAGACGCTTCTCATTCCAACCGGTCGCGGCGACGGTCAGGCCGAAGACCCGTACGACGACGGTGCCAATCGCCCGGCGTGGCCTCACCGCGCGCCCCGCTATGTGGTCGGCGACGACGCGACCGTGGCGATTGGCGAGGTTGGCCAGAGGGACCAGCACCGCCGAGCCGTCAAGCGCGTCGGACTTCTCCGCGGCGTCTCCCACGCAGTAGATCGAGAGATCGGAAGTGCGTTGGAACTCGTCGACAACGACCCCCCCACGCGCGCCAACGTCAAGACCACTAGCGATGGCGAGGTCGGTCTCCGGGCGCATGCCGATGGCCGCGATGGTCAGGTCGGCCTCGACGAACGTCCCCGAGGCCAACCGCACGCCGGTCGCGGTGATCTCCGTCACCGTGTCGCCCAGCCTCAGGTCGACGCCGCGGCGCCGCAGCTCATCGGCGACGACACCGGCCATCTCCGGGTCAACGGGCGCCAGCACCTGGTCTGCGGCCTCCACCACCGTCACGTCCACACCGCGGTGAACCAGGTTTTCAGCCACCTCCACCCCAATGAATCCCCCACCAATCACCGCGGCGCGGCGCGGGCTCGCCTCGAGTTCCGTCGCCAGGCGCTGGACGTCCTCAACCGTGCGAAGCGGACGCGCGAGCGCGCCACCAGGGATGCGCGGAACAATCGGCGACGCCCCCGGGCTGAGGATGAGCACGTCGTAGGCCTCGTCGTACCCTTGGCCCGTCGAAAGGTCTACGACCGACACCGTCTTTTTCAATCGGTCAATTCCGACCGCGGCGCTGTTGACCCGCACGTCGATGCGAAAGCGATCGCGAAGCGACGCGGGCGTCTGTAGCAGGAGGTCCGCCTCGTCCTCGATGACGCCGCCCAGGTAGTAGGGAAGCCCGCAGTTGGCGTATGAGACGTAGCCGCTGCGCTCGAGGACCACGATCTGGGCGCCGGAGTCCAGTCGGCGCAGCCGCGCCGCCGCCGACATCCCTCCGGCTACTCCTCCGACGACGACGACCTTCACGACGCTCCTAGGCCAAGCTCAAGAACAGGCGCTGGAGCCGTTCGCTGACAGCGTCGGCGTCGGCGTCGGGGTCCGCCACACACTCTCGAAGGCTCGACGAGATGAGGGTGAACGCCGCGGTGTTGATGGCCTTCGCCACGGCCGCCATCTGGGTGACGATCTCGTCACAGCTGCGTCCGTCCTCGAGCATGCGCGCCACCGCGCCGAGTTGGCCGTGGGCGCGGCGGAGCCGCTTGGCGATGGCGCTGACTTGGTCGCTGTCTTGGAGAACGTGGCCCGCGCGGGGCTCGACTGTCGTCACACCTTCACTATATACCCCCCGGGGTATTTTCGCAACCGCCCGCACACAACGATGCCCGGGGCGGCGCCCCGGGCATCGTCACGACCGCTGCGACTAGATGTAGTGCCCAGGTCCGTTGTTCACGGCAGCCGGCTCGCCGGCGGTCGGTCCCCGATGCCTGAGTGGGTTCGCACGTAGTTGTAGTCGACGAGGAACTCCTCGAGCGCGCCGAGGCGCTCGGCGTTGCTTTGGTAGGGCCGGTCGTAGGCCCATTCGTCGACGAGGGTTCGGTTGAACCTCTCTGCTTTGCCGTTGGTCTGGGGTCGGTAGGGGCGGATCCTGACGTGTCGGATCCACCCCAGGGAGCGGTGAAAGGCGCTCGCGCGCGTGTAGTTGAGGGCGTTGTCGGTCATGACTCGTTGAACGCGCACCCCCAGGGCCGCGAAGCGCTCGAGCGTTCGATCCATGAACCCCGCGCAGGTCTCGCCGGTCTCGTTGGCGTGGACTTCAACGTAGGCGTAGCGGCTGTGGTCGTCGACGGCCACGTGCAGGTAGTCAAAGCCGGTGGACTGCGTGCGGTGCTCGCCGGCGCGTCCGCGCTCGCGACCGTGGGCGCGCCAGCCCCCGCCGTCGGGCACGCGCCCGAGTTTCTTCACGTCGACGTGGATCAGCTCGCCGGGCGTCGCTCGCTCGTAGCGGATGGGGGTGCCGGTCGTGCGATCGAGACGACTGAGCCGGCTCACCCCGTGGCGAGCCAGGACCGCGTGGACCGTCGAGGGCGCCATCCCCAGTCGATTGGCAATGCGCCGGGGCCCGCGCCGGCTCGCCCGGCGCGCCTCAACTATCGCCGCCTCGATCTCGGGCGACGTGCGGTGCGGACAGCGCGTCGCGCGCGAGGGTCGATCGTTGAGCCCGACCAGACCCTCGTCGGCAAAGCGCCGCAGCCACTTGTAGACCGTGGGGCGCGACACGCCGGCCATCGCCGCCGCGTGGCTGGGCGGCCAACCTTCGTCGAGGACCCGCCGCACGAGCAGCAGCCTTCCGGCGGGTGTCAGTTTTGCTTTAGCGTGACTCATTGAGAGGTCTCTCCTTCTGTTGATGTTCAGCGACACCAATCAGACAGGTGAGACCTCTCCGCCGTCAATAAGGGACCTGGGCACTACACCTAGCCCGCGGTGCGCTGGTCGACGGGCACGTAGTCGCGCGCCTCGGAGCCGACGTAGAGCTGACGCGGGCGAGCGATCTTGAGGTCCTGCTCGAGGAGCTCCTGGTAGTGCGAGAGCCAGCCCGA
>JBOGFU010000355.1:0-1818 GCA_050743545.1 Acidimicrobiales bacterium
GTGTAGAGCGTGTTGCCCTCCACCCCGGCGTCGAGGAGCAGCAGGCTGCCGGGCTCGAGCTCGCCGTCGTTGCGCGTGTAGTGCAGCGTGCAGGCGTGGTGGCCGGAGGCGGCGATGGTGCCGTAGCCGACGTCGTTGCCCTCGACGCGCGCGCGCAGGTTGAAGACGCCCTCGACGACGCGCTCGCCGCGCCCCCGCGCGCGGGCCAGCGCGCGCACCACGTCTTCGAAACCGCGCACGGTCGCGTCGATCGCGCGCTGAACCTCGGCGACCTCGTCGCTCTCCTTGACCAGGCGCAGCTCGCCGAGGGCCTCGGCGAGGCGCGCGTCGTCGTCGCTCTCCTTGAGCCGGTCGTCGACGGTCGAGTCGACGTCGCGCAGGGTGACGACCTCGCCCGCGGCGAGACCGGCGAGGCGCTCGTCGAGGACCTCCAAGGGCGCGGTGTCGATCGCGAAGTAGCGGCGCGCCTCGTCGACGCCGCGCCGCGGCCCGACCCACAGCTCGCCGTATCGGTCGTTGGTGAAGAAGTCGTGGCTGCGCTGGTCGCGCCGCGCGGCGATGTAGAGGACGGACTCGGGGCCGTCGTCGCCCGGCGACACGACGAGCACGCAGTCGGGCTCGTCGCACCCGGTGAGGTAGAAGAAGTCACTCCCCGGGCGGAAGCGGTAGTCGGTGTCGTTGGAGCGGACCTTGGGGCCGCCGGTCGGAACGACGAGGGTGCGACCGGGGAACTCCTCGGCGATGAGCGCGCGCCGCCGCGCCGCCGCGGCGGCCATCGGGTGGACGTCGCTCGCCGGCTCGTCGCCCTGCCAACCCTCGGTCATGGCCTCGACCAGGCGCCGGGGCCAGGGTCGCCCGCGCTCCGAGACCCACACCCAGTGGTCCGACAGGGGGTGCTCGGCCGAGACGTCGGGGGCGACTTCGTCGTCGTCGTTCACGCGCCCAGAGTACCGGGCGCGTCCCGGAAAATTCTGGGGTCCGTGCTTGACTTCTGTAAGTGGGGGCGCCGTCGCGACAGAGACGTGACGTGGGCGCGGGGGAGAGCCGCTTTCGGGCGCTGGCGGTCGAGGCAACACCGGTGGTCGGCGCGTACCTGCGCCGACGCGTCTACCCCCTGCCCGCGAGCGACGTCGACGACCTCGTCGAGGAGGTCCTGCTCATCACCTGGCGGCGCTTCGACGACGTCCCCGCCGACGCGCAGATCCCCTGGATGATCGGCGTGGCGCGCAACGTGCTGCGCAACGCCCAGCGAAAGGGCCGCCGGGTCGCCGAGGTCGAGGGCCGGGCCCGGCCGTCGGGGGCGACCGCGCCGGCCGAGGATCAGGTCATCGCCGACGAGTCGGTGCGCGTGGCGCTCGCCGCGCTCAGCGACGACGATCGCGAGATCCTGCTCCTGCACGCCTGGGACGGGCGCAGCGCCGCCGACATCGCCCGGGTCTTCCACCTCACGACCAACGCGGCCGCGGTGCGGCTGTCGCGCGCGGAGGCCCGATTCCGCCGTCTGTTGAGTGAAACGACGGTCGTGTGAAAGTCCCGCCCGCTCACGACAGAGAGGGAGTGGGAGGAGAACCCATGGACGCTTTCGAACGGCTCACGGCGAGTGACCCCGCTCGCGCCGGCTACGAGCCCGCGGACCTCGGGGCCATGGTGAGCCGCGTCGTCGCGTCGCGCCCGCCCCGCGACCTGGCGTGGCGGTCCTTCCGGGCCCGCGTCGCGGGCGCCGCGGCCGCGGCCGGGCTCCTCACCACGGCGGGGATCGCCGCGCTCACCGCCGCGGGCACCGCGCTGCCGGTGCTCAACTTCGCCGCGTCGAGCACC
>JBOGFU010000356.1:0-2484 GCA_050743545.1 Acidimicrobiales bacterium
AGCCTGCTCGCCGCGGTGCTCCTCTACCTCATCGCCGTGGGCGACGTTCGGGGATTCGCGTTCTTTCTCGGACTCTCGACGTTGATGGACGTCTTCATCACCTGGTACTTCACGCGCCCGATGGTGATCCTGCTCGGGCGCCGCGCCACCGGAACGTCCAAGCTCTCGCTCGCCGCGGGCGTGCGCGCGGGGGTGTTTGACGATGAGTGATGACGCGATGACCGCCCCGAGGTCCGCCCCGGGTCGATTTGGTCGCCTCTACCAGGGTCTGACGTCGTTTGACTTCGTCGGACGGCGCCGCCTGTGGTTCATTGCGTCGGCGATCGTCATCGTGGTCGGGCTCGGCTCGCTGGGCGTCAAGGGCTTCAACCTCGGCATCGACTTCAAGGGGGGAAGCTCGTGGGAGATCCTCGCGCCGAACGTGAGCATCTCTCAGATGACGAGCGCGGTGACCGGGGCCGGGCTCTCCCAGCCGACCGTCGAGAAGTTGGGCAGCTCGACCTTCGAGGTGACCGCCGACCTCAACAGGCTCTCCCAGACCGACCAGGTCGCGGTCACGACCAAAGTCGTCAACGCCATGGCCCACGTGGCCCATAAGAACCCGATTCAAGTCTCGACATCGAGCGTCGGACCCACGTGGGGGGCGGGTATCACCCGGCGCGCGCTCGAAGCGCTCATTGTCTTCTTTATCGCAGTGGTGCTCTATATCTCAGTGCGCTTCGAGCCCAAGATGGCGCTCGCCGCGTTCATCGCGATGATTCACGACCTCTTGGTTACCGTGGGCGTGTTCTCGCTCTTCGGCTTCCAGATCACCCCCGACACCGTCATCGCGCTGCTCACGATCCTCGGCTACTCGCTCTATGACACCGTGGTCGTCTTCGACCGCGTGCGCGACAACGCGTCGACCGTGTTGAAGGCCGGCGACCTCAGCTACGCCGACATGGTCAACCTGTCGATGAACCAGACCCTGGCGCGCTCGATCAACACGTCGCTGGTGGCGATCCTGCCGGTCCTCGCGGTTCTCATCGTTGGCGCCTACATCCTGGGCGCGACGACCCTGCAGAACTACGGACTCGCGTTGGCGGTGGGGCTGTTCTCGGGGGCCTACTCCTCGATCTTCATCGCGAGCCCGCTGCTCAGCTGGATGAAGGAGCGCGAGCCGCGCTATCGCGAACTCGCCGAACGCGTCAACTCGCGCGCCGAGCGGCGCGTGCTCACTCCCGCGAGCGCCGCGGCGATCGCCGGCGAGGGCGTGACTCGTCCGATGCCCGCCGGCGCGCGCGGCGCGTCACCGGTCGTGCCCCGCGCACGCAAGCAGAAACGGCGGTAGGTCGCCGGTAGGATTTGGCCATGGTGAGCCTGACCTCGCGCGCCCCGGCCGATCCCGCGCTGGTCAATTCGGTGGAACGCCTGGTCCAGCGCTACCTGGGCTACCACGCAGAGGGTGACGAGGACCTGATCCGCCGAGCCGGCCTGGCGGCGATCGCCGCCCACGAGGGCCAGCTGCGCCGCACCGGCGAGCCCTACGTGACCCACCCGATCGCCGTCGCCGACATCGTCGCCGACCTGGGGCTCGACGCGACGACCATCGCCGCGGCGTTGCTGCACGACGCGGTCGAGGACACCGGGGTCACGACCGCGTGGCTCGGCGCGGAGTTCGGCGACCACGTCGCCGCCGTGGTTGACGGCGTGACCAAGCTCGACCGACTGGAGTTCGACTCCAAGGAGGCTCAGCAGGCCGCGACGATCCGCAAGATGTTCATCGCGATGGTCCAGGACTGGCGCGTGCTGCTCATCAAGCTCGCCGACCGGCTGCACAACCTGCGCACGATCTCGGTGATGCCGATGGCGCGCCAGCGCGCGATCGCCCAGGAGTCCCTCGACGTCTACGCGCCGCTCGCGCACCGCCTCGGCGTCCAACAGGTCAAGTGGCAGTTGGAGGACCTCAGCTTCGCCACGCTGCACCCCAAGCGCTACGCCGAGATCGAGCAGATGGTCGCCGCGCGCGCGCCCGAGCGCGACACCTACGTCGCCGAGGTCATGGAGACCCTCGCCGCCAAGCTCGACGAGTTCTCGATCAAGGCCGAGGTGCGAGGGCGGCCCAAGCACCTGTGGAGCATCTACGAGAAGATGGTCATCGGCGGCAAGGAGTTCGACGAGATCTTCGACCTGGTCGGGCTGCGCGTGGTGGTCGAGGACGAGCGCGACTGCTGGGCGGTGCTCGGCGCGATCCACGCGCTCTGGTCCCCGGTCCAGGGCCGCTTCAAGGACTACATCAACTCGCCCAAGTTCAACTTCTACCAGTCACTGCACACGACGGTCATCGGACCTCGTGGCAAATCGGTCGAGGTGCAGATCCGAACCTTTGAGATGCATCGGCGCGCCGAGTTCGGCGTGGCGGCGCACTGGGGCTACAAGGAGGGCGCCTCAAACAAAGAAGTGGCCTGGATGCAACGCCTCGCGGACGTCGAAGAGGAAGAGAAC
>JBOGFU010000357.1:0-1974 GCA_050743545.1 Acidimicrobiales bacterium
GAGCGTGAGGTACTCGAGCCCCACGTCCATGAGGAAGTTGAGCCGCTCGACGATCTCTTTGACGACCTGGCGCGCGATCGTCTGCTCGCGCTTGGTGAGCTTCAGCGAGCGAAAGAGCGCGACCGCCTCGTCGATCGTGAGCGACGAGACGTCGGCGATGTTGCGCGTCGCGATGCGCACCGCGAGGACCTCGGGCTTTAGCCGCTGGCCCTTGCAGACCGTGCACTCGACCTCGCGCATGTACTGCTCGGCCTGCTCGCGCGACCAGTCGCCGTCGGCCTCGTGGCGCTTGCGCTCGAGCCACTCGACGATCCCGTTGTAGGTGGTCTCGTAGGTGCGCACGCGCCCGTAGCGGTTGCGGTACTTGACCGGCACCGAGCGGCGCTCGACGCCGTAGAGGACGAGCTTGCGGTCCTTGGCGCGCAGCTTCTTCCACGGGGTGTCGAGGTCGAACTCGCCGAGCTCGGCGATCCCGGCGATGAGGCGCTCGAAGTACTTGAAGCGCGCGCCGGCCCACGGCGCCAGCGCGCCCTCGGCGAGGGAGAGGTCGCCGTCGGGGATCACGAGCTCGGGGTCGACCTCCATGCGCGTGCCCAGCCCGGTGCACGTCGGGCACGCGCCGTAGGGCGAGTTGAACGAGAAGTCGCGCGGCGCGAGCTCGGTGAAGCTGATCCCGCAGTCGACGCACGCGAGCTTCTCGGAGAACTCCTCGAGCTCGTCGCCGTCGGTGAAGAGGAAGCCCACCACGCCCTTGGTGAGCTTGAGCGCGGTCTCGACGGACTCGGTCAGGCGCTGGCGGTTCGACGCGCGCACGGTGAGCCGGTCGAGCACCACGTCGATCGTGTGCTGCTCGTAGCGCGCGAGGGTGAGCGACTCGCGCTCGGCGAGCTCGGTGACCACCCCGTCGACGCGCACCCGGCTGAAGCCCTGGCCCGCGAGGTCGTTGAGCAGGGTCGAGTACTCGCCCTTGCGCCCCTCGACCACGGTCGCCAGGACGAGGAATCGCTGGCCGTCGGGGCGGCTGAGCACCTGGTCGACGATCTGCTGGGGGGTCTGACGGGTCACCGGCTTGCCGCAGTTGGGGCAGTGGGGCACGCCGATGCGCGCGAAGAGCAGGCGCAGGTAGTCGTGGATCTCGGTGATCGTGCCCACGGTCGAGCGTGGGTTGCGCGACGCGGTCTTCTGGTCGATGGAGATCGCCGGGGAGAGGCCCTCGATGAAGTCGACGTCGGGCTTGTCCATCTGGCCCAGGAACTGGCGCGCGTAGGCCGAGAGGCTCTCGACGTAGCGGCGCTGGCCCTCGGCGTAGATCGTGTCGAAGGCCAGCGAGGACTTGCCCGACCCCGAGAGCCCGGTAAAGACCACCAACCGGTCCCGGGGCAGCTCCACGGACAGGTTCTTCAGGTTGTGGACCCGGGCCCCCTGGACGTGAATCGTCGACGACATGGCGCGAATCTACCGGTCAGGACTCAGTGAGCAGTTCGTCAAACGACGCCTCGAGGTTCTGGCGCAGCAGGGAGTGGAGCACGTCGCGCAGCGTCGCGGCCTCTTCGAAGCGCAGCTCGCGCGCGGCGTCCAGCATCGCCTGCTCGACCCGGGAGATCTCCAAGTTGAGGTCGTCGCTCAGCGGCTCCTCGAGCGAGGTGACCCCGTGGACGCGGTTGGACGGCTCAATCGGCGTCTCGCTGCGCAGGCGGCCCAAGATGTCGGCGACGTTCTTCGAGATCGACTGGGGCTCGATCCCGTGCTCGGCGTTGAAGGCGAGCTGGACCCGGCGGCGCCGCTCGGTCAGCGCGAGCGCGTCGCGCATCGAGTCGGTCACCTGGTCGGCGTAGAGGACGGCCTCGCCGTTGGCGTTGCGCGCCGCGCGCCCGATCGTCTGGATGAGCGCCGAGCGCGAGCGCAGGAAGCCCTCCTTGTCGGCGTCGAGGATCGCGACCAGCGACACCTCCGGGAGGTCCAGCCCCTCCCGGA
>JBOGFU010000358.1:0-5015 GCA_050743545.1 Acidimicrobiales bacterium
GCGCCGCGTCGCGCAGAATCGCCGCGGCCGCGGCGAGCGCGTCGCCCCAGCTCGCCTCGACCAGCTCACCGTCGCGACGCACCAGCGGCGACGTCACCCGGGTCGCGGGGTCCGTCAGGTCGGTCGCGTCGGCGTGGCCGTCGACGCTGTCGAGGCTGAATCGACCCTTGTCGCAGAGCCAGCCGTGGTTGACGGGCTCGGAGTCGAGGCCGAGCACCCGCGTGAGGCGGTTGGCCGAGGACTGCACCGCGACGCGGCACTGCACCGCGCACGTCGTGCACGAGCTCTCGACCTGCTCTAAGTCCCAGGGGCGCGCGGTGAAGCGATAGGGGGTCGCGGTGAGCGCGCCCACGGGACAGATCTGGACGGTGTTGCCCGAGAACACCGAGTCGAAGGGCACGCTCGGCGAGGGCGCGACCTCGATGAGGTCGCCGCGCCCGGCGAAGTCGATCTCGGGGTCGCCCGACACCTCCGCGGCGAAGCGCGTGCAGCGCGCGCACTGGATGCAGCGCTCCCGGTCGAGCAGCACCAGTTCGCCGATCGCGATGGGCTTGACGAAGTGGCGCTTCTCCTCGACGAATCGCGTCTCACCCGAGCCGTGGCTCAGCGTCTGGTCCTGGAGGGGGCACTCGCCCCCCTTGTCACAGACCGGGCAGTCGAGCGGGTGGTTGGCGAGCAGGAACTCGAGCACGCCGTCTTGGGCCTTCTTCACCTTGGCCGAGTCGGTGACGACGGTCATGCCGTCGTTGACGCGCAGGTAGCACGCCGGCTGGAGCGTCGCGCCGCGCGGGCCCTCGACCTCCACCAGGCACATGCGACAGACCCCCACCGGCTCCATGCGCGGGTGGTAGCAAAAGCGCGGCACGTACGTGCCCGCGCGCTCGGCGGCCTCGATGAGCAGCTCGCCCGGCCGGGCCTCGACCGCGCGCCCGTCGAGGGTGATCGTGACCGTCGTGCGCGTCTCAGACATGGGTGCAGCCCCCGCGGGTCACGTGGGCCGCGAAGTCGTCGCGGAACATCGTGATCGCCGAGTGGATCGACGACGGAATCGAGGGTCCGAGCACGCAGATCGTGGTCTGCTGGGGCGGCCAGGTGAGCCCCGGCGCGATGTTGTCGCACAGGTCGAGCAGGAGGTCGACGTCCGCGGCGCGCCCTCCCCCGTGCTCGAGACGGAAGAGCGTGCGCTCGAGCCAGCCCGAGCCCTCGCGACACGGCGTGCACTGGCCGCACGACTCTCGCGAGAAGAACTTGGTGATCCGCCACGCGCAGCGCACTGGGCAGGTCGTATCGTCGAAGACCACGATCGACCCCGAGCCGAGCATCGACCCCTTCTCGGCGACCTCGTCCTGGCCGAGGGGCAGGTCCAGCAGCTCGGGGCCGAACCACGGCGCCGAGACCCCGCCGGGGATGAGCGCGGTCACCGGCCGATTGTCGATCGTGCCCCCGCCGAACGCCGGGTCGAAGATCAGGTCGCGGAAGGTGTTCTTCACCATCTCGACCTCGTAGACCCCGGGGCGCTGGACGCGCCCCGCGAGCGCGAAGAGGCGCGTCCCCGTCGAGCGGCCGCCGCCCAGCGCCGCGAACGCCGCGCCGCCGTGAAGGACTATCCAGGGCAGGTTCGACATCGTCTCGACGTTGTTGACGACCGTCGGCTCGCCGTAGAGGCCCGCGACCGCGGGGAAGAACGGCGGCTTGATCCGCGGGAAGCCCCGCTTGCCCTCGAGCGCCTCGATGAGCGCGGTCTCCTCGCCGCAGATGTACGCGCCCGCGCCGGGGTGCACGACGACGTCGACGCTGAACCCCGAGCCCAGCACGTCGCGGCCCAGCGCGCCGTACTCGTAGGCGTCGTTGACCGCGGCCTGGACCCGCTCGAGGCCCAGGGCGAACTCCCCGCGCAGGAAGACGAAGACCTGGGAGACCTGCAGCGCGTAGGCCGCGATGATGACGCCCTCGACGAGCTGGTGGGGGTCGCGCTCGACGAGGTAGTGGTCCTTAAAGGTCGCGGGCTCGGACTCGTCGCCGTTGACGACGAGGTAGGACACGGGCGACTTGCGCAGCATCGACCACTTGCGCCCCGCGGGGAAGCCCGCACCGCCGCGACCCAGCAGGCTCGCCGCGTCGACCTGGGCGCAGACCTCTTCGGGGTTCATTCCCAGCGCCGCGCGCAGCCCGTCGTATCCCCCCGTGGCGAGGTAGCGCGTCAGGGTGTGCGCGTCGTCGAACTCGCGTCGCGAGGTGACGATGAGGGGTGCGGTGAGGACCGCCATCACGCGCTCCCCGCCGCTCGCGCGTCGCGCGCGTCGCGCGCCGCGGCGCGCTCGCTGGCGAGGGTCGCGGGGTCCACCGCGAGCCCCACCGAGCGGCGGACCCGCACCAGGGTCCCGTGGGCCGGGACCTCCGCGTCGCGGCGCCCCGCGCGCAGGTCGTCGACCAGCGCGTCGAAGGCCTCGGGGGTCGTCGTGCGCACGTAGCGATGGTTGACGGTCACGCACGGCGCGCGGTCGCAGTCGGCGAGGCACTCGGTCTCTTCGAGGGTGAAGAGCCCGTCGTCGCTCGTCGCGCCCACCACGCAGCCCAGCGACGTGCTCGCGTGGCTCAGCATCTCCTCGCCCCCCGCGAGCAGGCACGCGATGTTGGTGCAGACCCCCACCACGTAGCGCCCGACCGGCTCTAAGTAGAACATGTCGTAGAAGGACGCGGTGCCGTGGACCTCGGCCGGGGTCGTGCCGGTGAGGCCCGCGACCTCGGCAATCCCCTCCGCGCTGAGGTAGCCGTCCTGTTCTTGGACGAGGTGGAGCAGCGGCAGCATCGCCGAGCGCGCGCGCGGGTAGAGCGCGACCAGGTCGTCGGCGCGCTGGCGCATCTCGGGGCGCAGGTGGCTCACCGGTCGACCTCGCCCATCACGGGGTCGACCGTCGAGATCACCGTGATCGTGTCGCTCACCGACCCGCCGCGCATGAGCAGGGGGATCGCCTGGAGGTTGACGAAGCTCGGCCCGCGCGTGTGCAGGCGCCAGGGCTTGGGTCCGCCGTCGGACACCCGGTAGCAGCCCAACTCCCCGGGCGGGCTCTCGACCGCCTGGTAGACCTCGCCCGAGGGGACGTGAAAGCCCTCGGTGAAGAGCTTGAAGTGGTGGATCAGCGCCTCCATCGACTCCCCGATGCGCGAGCGCGGCGGCGGCGTCACCTTGGGGTCCTGGCTGCGGTAGTCGCCGTCGGGCATCGCGTCGAGGCACTGGCGCACGATGCGCAGCGACTCGCGGATCTCGTTGAGGCGGATCGCGTAGCGGTCGAAGTTGTCGCCGTAGGTGCCGACGATGACGTCGAAGTCGACCTGGTCGTAGGCGAGGTAGGGCATCGAGCGCCGTAGGTCCCACGCGACCCCGGTCGAGCGCAGGAGCGGCCCGGTGACCCCGAGGGCGAGCGCCTCCTCCGAGGTCATCGGCGCGACGCCGACCATTCGCTCGCGAAAGATCGGCTGCCCGGTGAGGAGCTCGTCGTACTCGTAGGTCCGGTCGTGGATGGTGTCGCAGATGACGTCGACGTCGTCACGCCAGCCGTCGGGCAGGTCCGCGGCGACCCCCCCGGGGCGCACGTAGTTGAGGTTCATGCGCAGCCCCGCGGTCTTCTCGAAGAAGGCGAGGATCATCTCGCGCTCGCGCAGGCCGTAGATCATCATCGACGACGCACCCAGGTCCATGCCGTTGGTCGCCATCCACACCAGGTGCGAGCTCACGCGGTTGAGCTCGCTCATCATCATGCGGATCCACGTCGCGCGCTCGGGGACCTCGACCCCCAACAGGGCCTCGACGGCCATGGAGAAGCACAGCTCGTTGATCACCGGGCTGAGGTAGTCCATTCGCGTGACGTTGGTCGCGCCCTGCACGTAGCTGAGCTCCTCGGCGGTCTTTTCCATGCCGGTGTGCAGGTAGCCGATCACCGGCTTGGTCCGCAGCACGAACTCGCCGTCGAGCTCGAGCATGAGGCGCAGCACGCCGTGGGTCGAGGGGTGCGACGGACCCATGTTGATGATCATCGTCTCGTCGTCGCGGCGCTCGACGTCGACGGAGTTGGGGTCGAAGGTCCGCCCGTCGAGGCGCAGCACCGATCCGACCTCGCGCCCGAGCTCGCCGGACACGGTCCCCGCGCGGGGCTGAAGCTCCTGGGCGCCCTCGCCGGTCTCGGCGGCGAGCAGCTCGACCCGGTCGGCGACGCGCACGTGGTCGTCGCTCATCGCGGACCCGGGGCTTCTTTGAATTGGACGGGCACGCGACCGCTGCCGTAGTCCTTGCGCAGCGGGTGGCCCTCCCACTCCTCGGGCATCAGGATGCGCGAGAGGTCGGGGTGGCCCACGAATATCACCCCGAACATGTCGTAGGCCTCGCGCTCGAGCGCCTCGACCCCGGGGTAGAGCGAGAAGAGCGAGTCGACCGCGGGCTCGTCGTCGCCGGCCTGGACGCGCACGCGAACGCGCTGGACGCGGCTCAGGCTGAGCAGGTTGACCACGACCTCAAAGCGCGTCGGCTCGACGCCCTCGGGCACCACGCGCTCGGGGTGACCGAGGTAGTCCACCGCGCACAGGTCGACGCACATCTCGAATCCCTCGTCCTTAAAGGACGCGACGAGCAGCGCGTAGCGCTCGCGCGTGGGAAAGCAGACGAGGTCGGACCCGAGACCGCTCGCGGTCACGACGCCGGGGAGGGCCAAGGGTGCAGGGTGGCTCACGTGGGAGTACCCAGCCTCACCGCGGCCGGCACCTCGGGGGTCCAGCCACCGTCGTCGGCCACGCCCTCTGCGCTCGGCTCACGCCGGCGCAGGATCTCGCCCGTGCGGATCTTCTCGTGGAGGGTGAGGATCGCGTGCATCAGCGTCTCGGGGCTCGGCGGGCAGCCCGGCGCGTAGACGTCAACCGGCACGATCTGGTCGACCCCCTGGACGATCGCGTAGTTGTTGAACATTCCCCCGGTCGACGCGCACACACCCATGGAGATCACCCACTTGGGCTCCATCATCTGG
>JBOGFU010000359.1:0-1509 GCA_050743545.1 Acidimicrobiales bacterium
CGCCAGGCCCGCCGCGACGAGTCGCGCCGCGCGCTCGATGGCCTCGGGGTCGCGGCAGTACTCGTAGACCGACTCGGCGATCACCGGGCCGACCCCGGGGACCGCCTCGAGGGCGTCGAGGGGCGCCGCGGCGAGGCGCTGGTAGGTCGTAAAGGCCCGTGCGAGCTCGCGCGCCGCGACCGGACCGACGTGGCGGATCCCGAGCGCGACCAACACGCGGCTGAGGGGCTGCGCCTTGGCCGCGTCGAGCCCGGCCACCAGCGCGCGCGCCGAGACGTCGCCGAAGCCCTCGAGCTCGGCGAGTCGCCGCGCGTCGAGGTCGAAGAGGTCGGCGACGTCGGCGACGAGCCCCTCGTCGATGAGCTGGGCCACCCGCTGGTCGCCCAGGCCCTCGACGTCGAGGGCTCCGCGGGACGCGAAGTGCACGACCTGGGCCTGAAGCTGGGCCGGGCACGCGCGGTTGCGGCAGTAGGTATCGGACGCCTCGGCGTCACGCACGAGGGGGCTCGCGCACACCGGGCAGGTGGCCGGGAAGTGCCACGGGCCCTTGCGCCGACGCCCGGGCTCCGCGACGTGGGCGACGACCTCGGGGATGACGTCGCCGGCCTTGCGCACGATGACGAGGTCGCCGGGGCGCACGTCCTTGGCCCGCACCTGGTCCTCGTTGTGCAGCGTGGCCATGGCCACGGTCGACCCCGCGACGACGACGGGCTCGAGCACGGCGGAGGGGGTCGCGCGACCGGTGCGCCCGATGGAGACCTCGATCGACGTGAGGCGCGTCGTGCGCTCCTCGGGCGGGAACTTGCGCGCGGTGGCCCAGCGCGGCGCGCGCGACGTCGCCCCGAGGGCCGCGCGTTGGGCGAGGTCGTCGACCTTGACCACCACGCCGTCGATGTCGTAGGCGAGGTCGTGTCGATGGGCCTCGAACCACTCCGTGCGTTCGACGATCGCCGCGACGCCGCGCTCCACGCGAGCCTCGGGCGCGACGAAGAGTCCCCAGCGGCGCATCGCCTCGAGGGTCGACGAGTGAGTCGCGAACCCACCCAGCGCGGCGCCCTCGAGCTGGTAGGCGAGGAACGACAGGGGGCGCGTCGCGCTGACCGCGGGGTCCTTCTGACGCAGGCTGCCCGCGGCCGCGTTGCGGGGGTTGGCGTACTCCTTGTCGCCGCGCGCCCGCTGGCGCTCGTTCATCGCGTCGAAGTCGGACCGCGCGAGGAAGACCTCGCCGCGGACCTCGACCTCCGCGGGCGCGCCCGCGAGCTTGAGGGGCACGTTGGCGATCGTGCGGACGTTGGCGGTCACGTCCTCGCCGACGCGCCCGTCGCCGCGCGTCGCCGCGCGGGTGAGGGCTCCCGCGTCGTAGGCGATCGACAGCGCCAGGCCGTCGATCTTGGGCTCGACCACGACGACGAGGTCGTCGGGCGTGACGCCCAGCCCGCGCGCGCAGCGATGCGCCCACTCCGTGAGCTCGTCGCCGGTGAAGACGTTGTCGAGGCTCAGCATCGGCAC
>JBOGFU010000360.1:0-4913 GCA_050743545.1 Acidimicrobiales bacterium
GCACCAAGTCGGTGCGCGCGCGCGGTGTCGCGGGGCTCGACTCCCGTGGGGAGTCCCAGCGCGCGCTGAAGCCGCGTAATCGCGCCGGTCACCTCGTCGGTCACGAGCGAGATCACGACACCGGTCGCGCCCGCACGTCCGGTGCGACCCGAGCGGTGGAGGTAGTCGGTCGCCTGCGCGGGCGGGTCGAAGTGGACGACGACGGGGAGGCCCTCGACGTGGATTCCGCGAGCGGCGACGTCGGTCGCGACGAGGACCTGTGTGCGGCCCTCTTTGACCGCGGCCAGCGCGCGCTCGCGCTGGGCCTGGGACCGGTCGCCGTGAAGCGCCGCCGCGGCGACACCGCGGTCGTGGAGTTGACGCGCGAGACGGTCCGCTCCGTGCTTGGTGCGCGTGAACACCAAGGCTCGCCCGTGCTCGGCGACGACGTCGGCTACGACCTGGGGTCGCTGGTCCTTGCCGACGCGCCAGAAGTAGTGGTCGACCGTGCTGGGGGACTCCTCGCCGACGACGTCGTGCACCGCGGCGTCGGTCGTGAACTCACGGACCAGCGCGGCGACGTCGGGACCCATGGTCGCCGAGAAGAGCATCACGTGGCGCGACGCGTGGGTCGCGCCGACGAGGCGACGGACCGCGGGCAAGAACCCCATGTCGGACATTCGGTCGGCCTCGTCGACGACCACCGTCGACACCTGCGAGAGGTCGAGCGCGCCCTGGGCGAGCAGGTCCTCGAGGCGGCCCGGGCACGCGACGACGACGTCGACCCCGTGGTTGAGTGCCTTTCGCGCGGCGGAGTAGGACGTCCCGCCGTAGAGGGCGACCACGCGCCGTCCGCGGTCGTCGGTGAGCTGCGCGAGCTCGCGCTGTACCTGGGCGGCTAGCTCGCGGGTCGGCACGAGCACGAGCGCGTGGGGTCGGCGCGCACTGGCGGGACGCAGCCGCGCCATGAGGGGCAGGCCGAACGCCAGGGTCTTGCCCGACCCCGTGGCGGCCTTGCCGACGACGTCGCGTCCGGCGAGGGCGTCAGGGATCGCGGCGCTCTGGATCGGGAATGGGTCGGTGACGCCGCGCGTGGCGAGGCGCTCCACCAGGCGTGCGGGTACGCCGAGGTCGGCAAAGGACGGGGACACAACTACTCCTACGAGTTTGAACTGAGCCCAACTCGTAGCGAATCACCCGAATCGGTCATCGTCGATACTCTCGACGAAACAGCGTTGACCATCCTAGTCGATGTCTCGCGCCGCTCCGACACGCGCCACGCGCGTCAGCAATCCGGCGCTCTCGTCACTCGGTGCCCAGTGATCCCTTGATCTTGCCCCGTGCGGCCGCCCAGGCGAGCGGAGCACCCAAGGTGTGCTGGCGTTCGGACATCCGAGACGAGTAACGGTCGAGCGCGAAGTCGACGCCCTGGCGCTTCTCTTCGGCGATCACGAGCAGGGTGTTGAGCTGGTGATCGTCGAACACCGAGTTGGTCGGGTCCCACCCCGACGTGGTCGGCCCGTTGGCGTCGAGGTAGAGGACCTCAATGAGCAATGGCCACGCCGCGTCGTGGTTGTCCGCGGACCACGCGAGGTCGAACATCTCGGCGACGGCGTCGCGGTAGTCGGACCAGCGACCCTCGGCACTGGCGAGGCGCCGCCGGGCGTAGAGCTCGGTGAATCGATCGGCGCCGGCGGTGGTCATCGCGACCGAATCTACCGCCGCGACTAGTCGGTGACGCCGTGCAGACCCCGGTGGAGCAGCGCGGCCGCCGCGCCCCCGACGAGCGGCGCGAGGATGAAGAGCCAGACCTGATGCAACGCGGTGCCGCCAAGAAACAGCGCCGGCCCGAGAGACCGCGCCGGGTTGACCGACGTCCCCGTCACCGCGATGCCGAAGAGGTGCACGAACGCGAGGGTGAGCCCGATGATGAGCCCGGCGACCCCGATGGGCGCGCTGCGGCCCGTGACCGACAAGATCACGAACACGAAGATCGCGGTGAGTATCGCCTCGACGAGAAACGCGCCGCCGGCGGAGACGTGAATCATCGACGCCGACCCGTAGCCGTCGGCGCCCAGGCCGATGGCCTTGCTCCACATCGGGCTCGAGCGCAAGACCAGGTCGAGCAGCCCGGCGCCGACGACCCCGCCGACGAATTGGGCGGCCCAGTAACCCGCGGCGTCGCTCCACGACATCCGCCGCGACAGCGCCACGCCGAACGTGACCGCGGGATTCACGTGGCAGCCCGAGACGGGTCCGATCGCGTAGGCGAGGCCGGCGAGCACGAGCCCGAAGGCCAACGCCGTGGCGACGATGCCCGCGCCGGTGCCGAACCCGCTGTGCCAGCTGCCCAACGTCAGCACCGCGACCCCGCACCCGACAAACACCAACGTCGCGGTTCCGAAGAGCTCGGCCCCTAACTTTCGCGTCATGCGTCTCTCCTTCGTCGCCGGTGACGTCAGCCTACGAATCTCGCGGGGAGGCCCGCGTGATGTCGTGGCGCGCCGCGGTCGCCCGAGGCTGCCGTGACCGCTCGTAGTAGGTTCGGCTCCGAGAGGGGGTAGCGATGTTCGACGTAATCGTGGTGGGGGCGGACGGGTCCGAGACCGCTCGACGCGCGGTTGAGGCCGCGGTGGAGATCGCCGCCACCTCGGGCGCCGCGTTGCACGTGGTGTCGGGGTACGACGCCAAGTCCTACTCGGAGGCTGGGCGACCGGCCGAGTTCTCGCACCTCAGTTCTGAGGGTGAGGTCGACGCGCTTCTCCAGACGCTGTCATTCATCGCCCGGAATCGCGGGCTGGAGGCTCAGCTCCACTCCGGGAGCGGAGACCCCGCGGAGCTCATCGTCTCGACCGCCGAGCGCGTCGGCGCCGACCTCGTCGTCGTTGGCAACCGGGGCATGAAGGGGGTGCGCCGTGTGCTGGGCAGCGTGCCCAACACGGTCGCGCACGGCTCGCCCTGTTCGGTGTTGATCGTCGACACCACCGAGTAGGGCCCTTGGCCCTTCGGGCCACTTACCCCCCCTGAAGGTACGCTCGGCGCGTGAGCGACGACTATCGCACGATTATCGAGCCCTTCCGAATTCACTCGGTGGAGCCCCTGCGCATGACCACCTCGGACGAGCGGGCGAGCGCGATCGGCGCCGCAGGATTCAATCTCTTCAACCTTCACGCTGACGACGTACTGATTGACCTGCTCACCGATTCGGGCACGGGGGCGATGTCGCGCGACCAGTGGGCGGCCATCCAACACGGCGACGAGAGCTACGCGGGGTCGCCGTCGTGGTTCCGATTCGAGGCGGCGGTGCGCGAACTCTTTCCGTTTCGCCACGTCATCCCTACCCACCAAGGTCGCGCCGCAGAGAAGATCCTGTTCTCGGTGTTGGGCGCGCCCGGACGCGTCGTGCCCAACAACACACACTTTGACACCACCCGCGCCAACGTCGAGGCGACGGGCGCGGAGGCACTCGACCTGGTGATTGCCGAGGGTCGCGACGCCTCGCTCGTTCATCCCTTCAAGGGCAACATGGACATCGCCGCGCTCGAGTCGCTCCTCGCCGAGCGCGCCGCGGACGTGCCGGTGTGCTTCCTCACGATCACCAACAACTCGGGCGGTGGTCAGCCAGTCTCGTTGGAGAACATTCGTGCGGTGAGCGAGACCTGCCGACGACACGGCGTGCCGTTCTTCCTCGACGCGTGCCGCTTTGCCGAGAACGCGTGGTTCATTCACGAGCGCGAGACCGGCCAGGGCCATCGCGATATCGCGGACATCGTGCGCGAAGTCGCGTCGCTCGCTGACGGGATGACGATGAGCGCGAAGAAGGACCCCTTCGGCAACATCGGCGGCTGGCTCGCCATGAACGACGACTCCCTCGCCGAGCGCTGCCGCAACCTGCTCATTCTCACCGAAGGATTCCCCACCTACGGCGGGCTGGCCGGTCGCGACCTCGAGGCGATTGCCCAGGGACTCAAGGAGGCGGTGCACCCCGACTACCTGCGCTACCGGATCCGATCGACCGCCTACCTCGGTGAGGCCCTCGACGCGGCTGGGGTTCCCGTCGTCAAACCCATCGGCGGTCACGCGGTCTACCTTGACGCGCGGGCGTTGCTCGGACACCTCGATCCGCTGGAGTACCCGGGCCAGTCGCTCGCCATCGCCCTCTACGTCAGCGGGGGCATCCGCAGCTGCGAGATTGGGTCGGTGATGTTCGGGCGCCAGCCCGACGGATCCGAGCGCCCCGCCGCGATGGAACTGGTGCGCCTGGCCATCCCTCGCCGCACGTATACCCAGAGCCATATCGACTACGTCGTCGAAGTTGTCATCGACGTGGCCCGCTCCGCGGCGAGCCTGCCCGGCTACCGGATGAGCTACGAGCCGTCCGCGCTGCGCCACTTCACGGCTCGATTCGAGCCCGCTCCCTAGCCCTCGCGCGGCTCCGGTGCGTCGTATACATTCGGAGCCACTCGGCCCAGGGGGACTCGATGACCGACACCGCCCACGCCGCCGCACCGGCGTCGCACGACGGGCCGCCCGCGGGGCGGCCCAAGATTCAGGTGGTGCCACTCAAGGGGCTGCCAGTCGCCGCGCTGGGGTTTGCCATCGTGGTCGTCGGGATCGCGACGAATTGGAAGTGGCTCTTGATGTTCAGCCACGTGGTGGGGGGAGCGACCTGGACCGCACTCGACCTGTTCGTCGGTCTCGTCGTTGGGCCGATCATGGGACGGATGACCGTGCCCGCGAGGGCGGAGTTCGCGTCCAAGTTCATGCCCGCGATGGTCATCATCATGCCGACCATCGTCACGATGAACCTGGGCGCGGGCTTTCAAGTGGCCCGCTACTCGGGAAACCTGGCCGTCGCGAGCCCCAACCACGCCTGGCTCGTTGCGTCGTTCTGCGTGGTGGGGATCATGGCCGTCATCGCGCTCGGCGTGAGG
>JBOGFU010000361.1:0-1832 GCA_050743545.1 Acidimicrobiales bacterium
CACCCCAGCACCGTGGCGCCGGGCGCCGAACGCTTCGCGCACCCCAGCGAGGGGCTCTTCGCGTCGCTGCTCAGCCTCTACGGGTTGGAGTGGACCTACGAGCCCGTCGAGTTCGCGCTCGCCTGGAACGAGCAGGGCGAGCCCACGAGGGGCTTTCGACCGGACTTCTACGTTGAGTCGATGGACCTCTTCATCGAGCTCACCGTGCTGACCCAGCGCTTGGTCACGAAGAAGAACCAGAAGATCCGCGCGTTCCGCGCGCTCTACCCCGACGTCGACCTCGTGGTTGTCTACCAGCGCGACTTCGCCGCGCTGATCGAGCGCCA
Organism: Acidimicrobiales bacterium; assembly: GCA_050743545.1. Classification (GTDB taxonomy): domain Bacteria; phylum Actinomycetota; class Acidimicrobiia; order Acidimicrobiales; family RAAP-2; genus RAAP-2. Next base: position 327 of record JBOGFU010000361.1, read on the forward strand.
CGCGCTGGGGGACCTCACTTCCTTCGCGGCTTAGGATGCCGACGTGAGCGACCGGCGCCCGTTTCTCTACGACCTGCACGTGGAGCTCGGCGCGAAAATGGTGCCCTTCGGTGGCTGGGAGATGCCGCTGAGTTACCCGACGGGCACGCTGAGCGAACACCTCGCGTGTCGACGCGACGCGGTGGTCTTTGACGTGAGCCACCTCGGCACGGTGCGCCGTGACGGCCCCGACGCCCTCGACGCGTTGCAGTCGACGCTCACCAACGACCTGCGAAAGATCGCCCCGGGGCGCGCCCAGTACACGCACCTGCTCAACGACGACGGCTTCGTCGTCGACGACATCATCGTCTGGTGGGTGAGCGAGGGCTGCTTTGACGTGATGCCCAACGCGTCCAACACGTCGGGGGTCCTCGCCGCGGTGGGCGGTGACGACGTCACCGCGACGCGGTGCGTGCTCGCGGTCCAGGGCCCGCAGGCGCGCGCCCGGGCGGCCCAGGTGGACCCCCGCTTGGGCGAGGTCGGTCCCTTCCGGGTCGAGACCATCGACGTCGACGGCGTCGACGTGAGGGTCGCGGGGACCGGCTACACGGGCGAGGCGGGGCTGGAGATCGCGGCGCCCAACGAGGTCGCCGAGGGGATCTTCCGCGCCCTCGTCGGGGCCGGGGTGACCCCCGCGGGGCTCGGCGCGCGCGACACGCTGCGCCTCGAGGCCGCGCTGCCGCTCTACGGCCACGAGCTCAGCGCGACGTCCACGACCCTCGAGGCGAGGCTGGGCTGGGTGCTCGGGTGGGACAAGCCGGGGTTTCGTGGCCGGTCCGCGGTGGAGGACGAGCGCGCCCGCGGGCCGCGACGCCTGCTCACCGGCGTGGTCGCCGAGGGCCGTCAGCCCCTGCGCGACGGCGCCGACGTGACCATCGACGGCGAGGTGGTCGGCGCGCTCTCGTCGGGCAACTTCTCGCCGGTGCTCGAGCGCGGGATCGGCCTGGGACTGCTCCGCGGCGACGTCGCCGCGGGCACGGCGCTGAGCGTCGCGCTGCGCGGGCGCGACGTGGCGGCCCACGCGGTTTACCTGCCCTTCGTCGCGAAGGCGCGTTGAGTGGCCGACTACCTTCCCCACACCGACGCCGAGGTCGACGAGATGCTCGCGTTCCTCGGTCTCGCGTCGCTCGACGACCTCTTCGCCCACATCCCCGTCGGGGTACGACTCTCGGGGGGACTCGCGCTGCCCGCGGGGCGCAGCGAGCCCGACGTCGCCGCCCTCGTCGCCGAGCGCGTGAGGGCCAACTCGCCGGGGCTCACCTGTTACGCCGGCGCGGGCGCCTACGACCACGAGGTGCCCCCGGTGGTGCGCGCGCTCGCGTCGCGCTCGGAGTTCGTCACGGCCTACACCCCCTACCAGCCCGAGGTCGCCCAGGGCGTCCTGCAGGCGGTCTTTGAGTTCCAGACTTTGGTCTCGCGCCTCGCGGGACTGCCTATCGCCAACGCGTCGCTCTACGACGGCGCGAC
>JBOGFU010000362.1:0-1845 GCA_050743545.1 Acidimicrobiales bacterium
GGCGATGTTGGAGCGCGGCGAGTTGGACCCCGGCGAGAGCGACGAGGAGCTCGTCGCGTGGGCGATCGAAGAGGGCAGCGGCGTCGAGCTCGACGCGGCGCCCGCGCCCGCGCCCGAGAGCCTGCCCTACTGGGTCGTCGTGGTCGACGAGCTCAACGACCTGATGATGGTGGCCGCGCGCGACGTCGAGGACTCGGTGGTGCGCATTGCCCAGATGGCGCGCGCGGTCGGGATCCACCTGGTGCTCGCGACCCAGCGCCCGAGCGTCGACGTCATCACCGGGGTGATCAAGGCCAACGTGCCCAGCCGCATGGCCTACGCGGTGTCGTCGCTCGCCGACAGCCGGGTTATCCTCGACCAGGCCGGCGCGGAGCGCTTGATCGGCAAGGGCGACATGCTGCTCGTAACCGCGTCGTCCAACGTCGCGCGACGCCTCCAGGCGCCCTGGGTCTCCGAGGACGAGGTCCGGCGCGTGGTCGAGTTCTGGCGGGCCCAGGGCGGTCGCGCCGAGTCGGTGATCGCCTTTGACGAGTCGAGCGCGCGCCCGAGCGGCGCCGCGAGCGACGACGACGACGCGGTGCTCGCCGAGGCGCGACACCTCGTGCTCACGACCCAGACCGGGTCGACGTCGATGCTCCAGCGCAAGCTGCGCGTGGGCTTCGCGCGTGCCGGGCGTCTCATGGACATGCTCGAGCAGGAGGGGGTCGTCGCGCCCGGCGACGGGTCCAAGTCCCGCCGGGTCCTCATGACCCTCGAGCAGTACGACGACGCGCACTAGGAGATGGCCCGCGCACGCCGACCCGCGCGACGCGGGCTCCTCACGCGGCTCGCTTCGTTGGTCCTCGGCGCGGGGGTCGCGCTGGGCGCGATTGCGGCGATGCAGGTGCCGCTCCTCGGTCGCGCGGCGACCGCGCGGGTCTCGCTCGGCGCGCTGCACACCGGCGCGCCGGTGGGCGACGTCGACTGGCCCCTCGAGGGCAGCGCCGCGGTCCTGATCCCGTCGCTCGGGGTGGCGACCGACGACAACGACCAGGTCGTGCCCATCGCCAGCCTGGCCAAGATGATGACCGCCTACGTGGTACTCGAGCACCTGCCCCTGAGCGGTGACGACACGGGGCCCTGCCTCATCATCAACGACGCTGACTACGCGACGTTCCTGCACGCCGAAGCCTCTGGTCAGTCCAACGTCGCGGTCGCGGTGGGCGAGCAGATCTGCGAGAGCCAGCTCTTGGAGGGCCTGCTCGTGGGCTCGGCCAACAACTTCGCGCTGCTGCTCGCGGTGATGGCCGACCACTCGGTCCCGGCCTTCGTCGCCGAGATGAACGAGACCGCGGCGTCGATGGGTCTCGCCCACACCCACTACGTGGAGCCCTCGGGCTACAAGCCCGGGTCGGTCTCGACCGCGCTCGAGCAGGCGAGGCTCGCCGCGCGCCTGATGGCGATCCCGGCCGCGCGGGCCATCGTCGCGCTCACCAGCGTTGACCTGCCGGTCGCGGGCGACGTGACCACCTACACGCCGTACCTGGGGGTCGACGGGGTCGTCGGGGTCAAGTCCGGGCGAACCGACGCCGCGGGGGGCTGCGTCGTCATGGCGATGCAGTACGCGCAGGGCGCATCGACCGAGACCCTCTACTCCGTCGTCCTCGACCAGCGCGGCGGCGACCTCCTCGGCCCCGCGGGCGAGGCCGCGCTCGCCCTCGCGACGTCGGCCCGCAACGACGTCGTGGGCCTGTCGCTCGCTCGCGGGACCCCGGTCGGCGACGTCGGGTGGGGCGCGCGTCGAGCCCGCCTCGTGCTGGGCGCGTCGGCCCACGTGTGGTGGTGGTCGGGGGGCGGCGAGCCCAG
>JBOGFU010000363.1:0-2920 GCA_050743545.1 Acidimicrobiales bacterium
CACGACGCAGCGCGCGACGTCGGCGCGCTGGGAGGCCTTGGCGTTGGACTTGGTGCGCCGAACGGACTCCAGGACCTGGGCGACGGGGCCGAAGACCGAGCCGGGGACGCCGGTCGGGTCGGGCCACTCGCTCGCTCGGGGCCAGGGCGCCACGTGGACCGACCCGTCGTGCCACCAGCTCCAGGCCTCTTCGGTCGCGAAGGGCAGGAACGGCGCGAGCAGGCGCAGCAGCGCCGAGAGCGCGCTCGCCAGCGCGGCGCGAGCCGACGTCGTCTGAACGGGGTCGGCGCCCTCGCCGTAGGCGCGCATCTTGACCAGCTCGAGGTAGTCGTCGCAGAACGCCCAGAAGAAGGCCTCGACGCGCTCGAGCGCGCGGGTGTGGTCGTAGGCGTCGAAGGCCACCGTCGCGTCGGTCACGACGCCGGCGAGCAGGCCGAGCAGGTCGCGGTCGAGCGCCTCGGTGACCTCGCCGGGCTCGACGTCGCCGACGCGACCGAGCACGAACTTCGTCGCGTTGAGGACCTTGATCGCGAGTCGGCGCCCGACCTTCATCTGGGCCTCGTCGAGCGCGGTGTCGGCGCCGGGCCGCCCGCACGCCGCCCAGTAGCGCACCGCGTCCGCGCCGTGGGCCTCGAGCAGAGGCAGCGGGGTCACGGTGTTGCCGCTGGACTTGCTCATCTTCTTTCGATCCGGGTCGAGGATGAACCCCGAGATCACCGCGTGGCGCCAGGGGAGCGCGTCGTGCTCGAAGTGGCTGCGCACGACGGTCGAGAACAGCCAGGTGCGGATGATGTCGTGGGCCTGGGGTCGAAGGTCCATCGGGTAGACGCGGCTGAAGAGGTCGGTGCCCCACCGCCCCGCGATCTCGGGGGTCAGCGAGCTCGTCGCCCAGGTGTCCATGACGTCGGGGTCGCCGCTGAAGCCACCGGGCTGGTCGCGCTGGGACTCGCTAAAGCCCGCGGGGGTCTCGCTCTTGGGGTCGACGGGCAGGCGCGAGTCGTCGGCGAGGATCGGCGCGTCGTGGTCGACGCGACCGTCGCCGTCGACTGGGTACCAGACCGGGAAGGGCACGCCGAAGAAGCGCTGGCGCGAGATCGACCAGTCGACGTTGAGTCCCTCGACCCACGAGCGGTAGCGGTGGCGCATGTAGTCGGGGTGCCAGCCGAGCTCCTCGCCGCGCGCGAGGAGTTCGGCGCGCCGGTCGAGGGTGGTGATGAACCACTGTCGTGACGTCACGATCTCCAAGGGCCGCTCGCCCTTTTCGTAGAACTTGACGGGGTGGGTGATCGCCACCGGCTCACCCACCAGGTCGCCACTCGCGCGCAGCGCGTCCACGACCGCGGCGCGCACCTGGTTGACGGTGCGCCCCTCGAGCGTGGCGTAGAGCGCGTTGGCGCTCGCCGCGTCTCGCGACGCGAAGTCGCCCTCGCCGAAGGTCGCGGGCAGGAACCGACCGTCGCGCCCGATCAGCGCGCGAGTCGCGAGGCGAAGCTCGCGCCACCACGTGACGTCGGTCACGTCGCCGAAGGTGCAGATCATCGCGAGCCCGGTGCCCTTCTCCGGGTCGGCGAGCTCGTGGGCCATGACCGGCACCTCGACCCCGAAGAGTGGGGTCACCGCGCTCGACCCGACGCGCGAGCGGTAGCGCTCGTCGTCGGGGTGGGCAACGAGCGCGACGCAGCTGGCCAGCAGCTCGGGTCGGGTCGTCTCGATCGTGAGGGGCCCGGCGTCGTGGTGGAAGGTGACCCGGTGCGTGTGGCCCGGGCGCTCGCGGTCGACCAACTCGGCCTGGGAGACCGCGGTGCGAAAGTCGACGTCCCAGAGCGTCGGCGCGACCGTCGAGTAGACCTCACCGCGAGCCAGCGAGCTGAGGAAGCCCCGCTGGCTCACCGCCTGCGCGGGCGCGGAGACCGTCGAGTACTCCATCTCCCAGTCGATCGAGACCCCCAGGGTCCTAAAGACGTGCTTGAAGCTCTCCTCGTCGATGGCGGTGAGGCGCCGGCAGAGCTCCACGAAGTTGCGGCGACTCACCGGGACCTTGGTCGAGCCGGGGGTCGCCGGGGGCTCAAAGCCCGGGTCGTAGGCGAGGTCGGCGTCGCCGCGCACGCCGTAGTAGTTCTCGACGCGCCGCTCGGTCGCGAGCCCGTTGTCGTCCCAGCCCATCGGGTAGAAGACGCGCTTTCCGCGCATGCGCCAGTAGCGCGCGACGATGTCGGTGTGGCTGTAGCTAAAGACGTGTCCGATGTGCAGCGTGCCCGACACCGTCGGCGGCGGCGTGTCGATGGAGTAGACCTCGTCGCGCGTCGCGCTCGGGTCGAAGCGGTAGACCCCCGCGTCGTCCCAGCGCTTGAGCCAGGTCGCCTCGAGGCCGTCGACGCTCGGCCGATCGGGCACTCGCGGCGCGCGCGGGAGGAGGGCGTCGGTCATGGTTGGAATAGTTTAGGTTCGTGATTCGCCTCTTCGACTCCGCGCGCGGCGAGGTCGTCGACGTCGAGACGCGCGAGCCCGGCCACCTGTCGATGTACGTCTGCGGCCCGACCGTCTACGACGTGCCCCACGTCGGGCATGGTCGCTTCACCCTCGTCTGGGACGTCGCGCGCCGCTGGTACTCCTACCTCGGCTACGACGTGCGCTACGTCTCGAACGTCACCGACGTCGACGACAAGATCATCGCGCGCGCCGCCGCCGAGTCGCGCACCGAGTCCGACGTCGCCGCGGAGTTCGAGGCGCGCTGGTTCGAGTCGATGGACACCCTCGGCGTGGCTCGCCCCGACGAGTCCCCGCGCGCCACCGAGTACATCGTCGACATGGTCGAGCTGATCAGCGACCTGGTGCTGCGCGGGGTGGCCTACCAGACGAGCGACGGGGTCTACTTCGACGTCGCCCAGATCGACGACTACGGGCTGCTGGCCGGCCAGCC
>JBOGFU010000364.1:0-8580 GCA_050743545.1 Acidimicrobiales bacterium
GCGCAGCGGCGCCGGGCTCCGCTGCGTTCGGGCTCACCGTTGATCAGCGCGGCGGCAGCTCAAAGCTCCAGGCCACCGCCCGCGCGCGGTCGCCGCGCAGCACGTCGCGGGCGAACTCCACGGGCACGCCGTTGGCGTCGAACGCGACGCGCGTGACGCACAGGAGCGGTCGTCCGCGGGGCACGTCGAGGAGTCTCGCGGTGCGAGAGTCCGCGGCGATTGACTCGATCGACTCGACCGCGCGGCGCGGGCGCGCGCCGTAGCGCTCGTCGAGGAGGTCGTAGAGCGACCCGGTGAGCGACGCGTCGAGCAGGCCGGGGAACCGCTCGGCCGGAAACGCCGAGTGCTCGACCATGACGGGAGCGCGGTCAGCGAGCCGAAGTCGGTCCACGACGAGGACGTCGGCGCCGGGGACGAGCTGGAGCGCGTCGATCGTCGCGGCGTCCGCCGCGACGCGCGTCGCGCCCAGGACGGTCGCGCCAGCCACGCGGCCGTGGCGGCGCGCCTGCGCGGTGAAGCCGGCGAAGGTCGTGAGGTCGTAGTCCATGACGGCGTCGGCGACGAAGGTGCCGCCGTTGCGCCCGGTGCGCCGGCGAATAAGACGGCGACGCTGGAGGTCGGCGAGCGCCTGGCGCACGGTCAGGCGGTTGACCCCGAACTCGGTCGCGAGCTCGCGCTCGGGCGCGAGCTGGTCTCCCGGGTGGAGTCGGCCGTCGGCGATCGCCGACGTGAGCGCCTCGGCGATCTGTTCGTGGAGCAGCCCGTTCTCGCGAGAGATCTTGACGGTCCACTTGCTGCGTTTGGCCACGGGACCCCCTTCGCGCGCGGCGACGCGTCCGGCGCGCCGCTTATGGTGTAGATACTTTATGGGCCGAGGGGGCGGGTGAGACAGTGATCGACCGGGCGCGCGTCGTCGTCGTCGGCGGGGGGATCGGCGGCTGCTCGGTTGCCTACTGGCTCACCCGGCTGGGCTGGGCTGACGTCGCGGTCGTCGAGCGCAGCGAGCTCACGAGCGGGTCGACGTTTCACTCCGCCGGGCTGGTCGGCCAGCTGCGCTCGTCGCTCTCGCTGACCCAGATGATGATGGAGTCGGTCGAGCTCTACCGCACCCTGGGCGCGGAGGTCGACCTCGAGACCGGCTGGCGCGAGGTCGGCTCGCTGCGCCTCGCGTCGTCGCGCGCGCACTTCGAAGAGCTCGAGCGTCAGGCGGCGTGGGCCGAGACCTTCGGGCTGCCCCTGCACCTCGTGAGCCCCGACGAGGCCCAGGCCATGTTTCCCCCGATGTCCACCGAGGGGGTGCTCGGCGCGGCGTTCCTGCCCTCGGACGGCTACGTCGACCCGAGCCAGCTCACCCTCGCCCTGGCCAAGGGCGCTCGCCAGCGTGGCGCGACGATCCTCACCCAGACGCGGGTGACCGCGATCAACGTCGAGCGCGGGCGGGTGCGCTCGGTCTCCACCGACCGCGGCGACATCGAGTGCGAGGTCGTGGTCAACGCCGGGGGCATCTACGCCCACGAGGTCGGCCAGCTCGCCGGGGTCCACGTGCCCCTCGTCGCTATGGCCCACCAGTACGCGATCACCAAGCCGTCCGGGCTGCCGCGCGACATGCCCACGCTGCGCGACCCGGCGCGCCTGGTCTACTTCCGTGGCGAGAGCGGGGGACTCGTCGCGGGCGGCTACGAGAGAGACCCCTCGGTGTGGGGCCTCGGTGGGATCGCCCCCGACTTCAATTCGAAGCTCCTCGACCCGGACTGGGACCGCTTCGCGCCGCTCTTTGAGGCCGCGACGAGCCGGGTGCCGATGCTCGAGGACTCCGAGATCGTGACCCTGGTCAATGGCCCGGAGGCCTTCACCCCCGACGGCGAGTTCATCCTGGGTGAGAGCGCGGTGCGCGGCTTCTGGGTCGCCGCGGGCTTCTGCGCCCACGGGATCGCCGGCTCGGGGGGCATGGGAAAAATCGTCGCCGAGTGGATCGTCGAGGGCACGCCCAGTGTGGACGCGTGGGCGCTCGACTCGCGCCGCTTTGGTCCCCAGTATCGCGACCGCGACTACACGCTCGAGCGCACCGAGGAGATCTACGCGACCTACTACGACGTCAAGTACCCCGGTCACGAGCGAACGAGCGGACGCCCCCTCAAGGTCTCGGCGCTTTACGAGCGCCACCGCGACCTCGGAGCGGCCTTCGGCGAGAAGGCGGGCTGGGAGCGCGTCAACTGGTACGAGGGCAACGCCGCCGCGGGCGACGAGTTGGAGCGCCCCGCGGGCTGGGCGGGCGAGCTCTGGTCCGCGGCGATCGGCGTCGAGCACCGCGCGTGCCGCGAGTCGGTCGCGCTCTTTGACGAGAGCTCGTTCGCCAAGCTCGACGTCACCGGACCGGGCGCGGCCGCGTTTCTCGAGTCGCTCTGCGCCAACCGGGTCGCGCGCGGGGTGGGCGGGGTCACCTACACCCAGCTCCTCAACGATCGCGGCGGCGTCGAGTGCGACCTGACCGTGACGCGACTCGCCGAGGAGCGATTTCGGATCGTGACGGGCACCGCGTTCGGCAACCACGACGCGGCGTGGGTGCGCGCCCACCTCGACGAGGGCACCGGGGTCCGCGTCGAGGACGTGACGAGCCAGTGGGCGTGCCTCGCGCTGTGGGGACCGCGCGCGCGCGACGTGCTCGCCCCCCTGACGCGCTCGGACGTGAGCCACGCCGGGTTCCCCTACATTAGCGCGCGAGAGATCAACGTCGGACCCGTGCCCTGCCTCGCGGTGCGCGTCACCTTCGTGGGCGAGCTGGGCTGGGAGCTCTACTGCCCGAGCGAGTACGCGGTGCGGCTCTTTGACACGCTGTGCGACGCGGGCGCGGGCGTGGGCCTGGTGGCGGGCGGCTACAAGGCCATCGAGTCGATGCGTCTGGAAAAGGGCTACCGCGTGTGGGGCAGCGACGTCACGACCACCGACTCGCCCTTCGAGGCCGGGCTGGGGTTCGCGGTGAAGATGGACAAGGGTGACTTCCTGGGGCGCGCGGCGCTGGCGGCGGCCGGCGAGCCGACGCGCCGACTCGCCTGCCTGACCCTCGACGACCCGCGCGCGCTGGTCCTGGGCAGCGAGCCGGTGCGCGCCGCCGGACGACCGGTCGGTCGCGTGACCAGCGGGGGCTTCGGCTACAGCGTGGAGAGGTCGATCGCCTACGCCTACCTGCCGGTCGACCTCTGCCACGTCGACCAGCGCGTCAGCGTGGGCGTCTTTGGCGACGACGTCGGCGCACGGGTCGTCGCTGAGCCCCTCTTCGACCCGACGAACTCGAGGGTGCGCGCCTAGGCCTCGCGGGTCGCTGCGCACAGGCGCAGCGCGTCGTCGAGGTCGATGGCCCCCGCGGCGCGAGACATTCGCTCGGCGTGCTCGTGGGCGTAGGCCGCGTAGTCGACGTCGAGGTCCGAGATCGCGAGCTGGAGAACCCCCCACATGGCCTCGCGCAGGTCCGAGACGATCTTCATCAGCGCGAGCGTCGCCTCGAGCCGGTCGTTGACGTGCCCGACGTAGTGGGTGAGGAGCGCGCGCTCGGCGTCCGGGGTAAAGCCGTTGTTGACCGCGACGTTGGCCAGGTCGAAGAACGGGTCAGACATTCCCGCGTACTCCCAGTCGACGATTCGCACCCGACCGTCGAAGAGGAAGTTGGCGTTGAGCAGGTCGTTGTGGCCCAGCACCGTCGGGCGAAAGGGTCGCGCCGCCTCGATTTGGTCGGCGAGCGCGAGCGCCGCGGCGAGGTCGAAGGGCGAGTGGACCCCGCGTCGCGCGGCCTCGTCGCGGTAGTCGCGCGCGATCTGGTACGGGTTGAAGACCGCGCCGACGGTGCCCGCGGCGTGGACCGCGCGCAGCGCGGTGACGAAGTCGGCCAGCATCGGCTCGGCGGCGAGCTCGTCGGCCGGCACCGGGCGGGCCTCGATGAAACGCGTCACGATGCAGTTGGTCGCGACGTCGAAGTAGACGACCTCGGGGCCCACGCCGACCGCGGCGGCGAGTCGGCCGGCGTCGACCTCGACCGCGCGGTCGACGCCCAACAGGTCAGTGTCCTTGCCGGGTACGCGGATGACCACCTTCTCGTCGCCGAGGTCGACCGCGTAGTTGGCGTTGGTGATGCCGTTGGTCAGCGACGTGACGTCGGGCACGCGCCCGGGCCAGAGCCGCGCGATGATCTCGTCGACGACCGCGGGCACCGACGCAGCGTAGCCAGCGCCGCTGCTCGCGTTAGGCCGACGCGGCCGACGGCTCCTTGGGCAGGCCCAGCGCGCGCTCGCCGATGATGTTTCGCTGGATCTCCGCGGTGCCGCCCCAAATGGTCTCGGAACGCGTGAAGAAGAAGGACGACTGCAGCTCGGACACTGGGTAGTCGGCGCGTCCGCGAGGCCGACCCGTCAAGCCAATCGCGTCGCCGCGACCGGACAGGACCTGGGCGTCCATGCCGAGCAGGTCCATCGCGAGCTCGAGCTCGGCGCGGTGGGCCTCGGACCAGAACATCTTGTTGCACGCGCCGAGGCGGGCCGCGTGATGGGTTCCGTTGAGCGAGTCGGTCAGCGTGCGATAGCCGTTGATCTCCATCAGCTTCCAGTTCTGCCAGGACCGCACGAGCGCGTCGCGAACCGGTCGGCGCTCGGTGAGTCCCCGGTCACGGGCCTCGGCGAGGATCGCGTCCCACTCCTTGACGAAGCGTCGATAGCCGGTGGTGGACGACGACCCACGCTCGAACCCGAGCGTGGTCATCGCGACCTTCCAGCCGTTGTTGACCCCGCCCACGACGTTGTCCTTGGGGCATCGCACGTTGGTAAAGAAGACCTCGTTGAACTCCGCGGAGCCGTCGACCTGGATGATCGGGCGAACCTCGACCCCGCTCTGGCGCATCGGCACGAGCAGGTAGCTGATCCCCGCGTGCTTGGGCGCGGTCGCGTCGGTGCGCGCGAGCAGGAAGATGTAGTCGGCGTGCTGGGCCTGGGTCGTCCAGACCTTCTGGCCGTTGATGATCCACTCCTCGCCGTCGAGGGTCGCCGAGGTCTTGAGGCTGGCGAGGTCCGACCCCGAGTCGGGCTCGGAGAACCCCTGGCACCACGTGATCTGGCCCTTGAGGATCCCCGGGATGAACTCGCGCTTCTGCTCCTCGGTTCCCCACTGCAGGATCGTGGGTCCGACCAACGTGTCGCCGAAGAAGTCGGCGCGCATCGGGGCGCCCGCGGTCGCGAACTCCTCGTTGAGCACGACCTGCTCGAGGAGGGTGAGGCCCCGACCGCCGTACTCGGTCGGCCAGCCCGCGCAGATCCAGCCGCCCTCGAAGAGCCGCTCGGTCCAGCTCGCGTTGAACTCTCGCCGCTCCTCGGGGGTCATCGAGAAGCCGGTGTCGAACCACCCCGGGGGCAGGTTCTGCACCAGCCACTCACGGATGACGACGCGGAACGCCTCGGCGTCGGGCGGGTAGGTCAGGTCCATAACCGAAGAGTAGTCAGCCCCCCGCACCGGCTGGCGCGCCCGAGGGGCCGTGGGCGAGAATGGGTGACTCGTCGACCCCGTTAGGCCCGCATGTCCCGCACACTTCGCCAGACCCTCGATGAGACGCGCGCGTCCTGGGCGCGCTCGCGAGAGACCTCCCTGCCCGACGCGCGTGCGGCCCGCCCCGCCGAGCCCGGCGGCCACCGCGTCGCGTTCCTCATCGACCGGGGCAACCCGCGCTGCGGGGGTCAGGGCGTCTATACGCGCCACCTGACCCGCGAGCTCGTTGCCCTGGGTCACAGCGTCGAGGTCTTCGCCGGGCCGCCCTGGCCCGAGCTCGACGAGGGGGTGGGGTTCACCCCCGTGCGCGCGCTCGACCTCTACCGGGACCCGGACCCGTTCCGCGTCCCCGCGCGATCCGAGTTCACCTCCCTCGCCGACGTCGCGGAGTTCGCCATCATGCTCTCGGGCGGGTTCGGCGAGCCGCTCGCGTACTCGTGGCGGATTCGAAAGATCCTGCGTTCGCGGCGCCGTGACTTCGACCTGATCCACGACAACCAGTGCTTGGGCTGGGGGATCGCCGGGCTCGTCCGCGACGGCTGGCCGCTGCTCGAGACCCTGCACCACCCGATCACTGTCGACCGCGCCATCGCGCTCGACCACGCGACGACGCCGTGGCGTCGCTACGCGACGCGGCGCTGGTTCGGCTTCCTGCGCATGCAGGTGCGCGTCGCGCGCCAGATGCCCGCGGTGCTGACCGTGTCGCACAACTCGCGCGCCGACATCCACAGCGAGCTCGGGGTCGACCTCGAGCGAATCACGGTGGTCCCCGTCGGGGTCGACCACACCGTCTTTCGCCCGTACCCCGACGTCGTCAAGCGACCCGGGCGCCTCATGGTGACCACGAGCTCGGACGTGCCGATGAAGGGCCTCGTGCCCCTGCTCGAAGCGGTCGCCAAGCTGCGCGCCGAGCGCGACGTCGAGCTCGTGGTGATCGGTCGACCCCAGCCCAAGGGGCGGGTCGCGCGCGCGATCGAACGCCTGGGGCTGGGCGACATCGTGACCACGGTGTCGGGGGTCAGCGACGAGGAGTTGGCCCGCCTCTACGGCGAGGCCGAGGTCGCGATCGTCCCGAGCCTCTACGAGGGCTTTTCGCTGCCCGCGATCGAGGCGATGAGCTGCGAGGTCCCGGTGGTCGCGACCACCGGGGGCGCGCTGCCCGAGGTCGTGGGGGTGAGCGGCGACGCGGGCCTGCTCGTCAATCCCAACGACCCCGACGCGCTGGTGGTCGCGATTACTCGCCTGCTCGACGACGACGCGCTGCGTCGCGACCTCGGTCGCCGCGGACGCGAGCGCGTGATGGAGCGCTTCACCTGGCAGGTGACCGCGCGCGGCACCGCGGCGTGTTACGACGCGGTCCTGCGCGGCGAGGCGATGCCCGACTCGGTGGCCTTCGACTGATGCTCACCGCGAGGTACGACCGGCTGGGGCTGGCCACCGGCGACACGGTGCTCGACCTGGGCTGCGGCTTCGGTCGCCACGCGTTCGAGGCCGCGCGGCGCGGCGCGTCGGTGGTCGCGCTCGACGCCGGGCGCGACGAGGTCGAGGGCGTGGTCGCGACCTTCGTCGCGATGGTCCAGGCCGGCGAGCTCGTGTCGGGCGAGACCCGTGCCGCGGCGGTCCAGGCCGACGCGCTGCACCTGCCCTTCGCCGACGCCAGCTTCGACCGGATCATCGCCTCCGAGGTCCTCGAGCACATCCCCGACGACGCCGCGGTGATGGCCGAGCTCGCGCGCGTGCTGCGCCCGGGGGGCACGATGGCGGTCACGGTGCCGCGCTTCGGGCCCGAGTCCGTGAACTGGGCGCTGTCGGACGCCTACCACCTGGTCCCCGGCGGCCACGTGCGCATCTACCGGCGCGCGGTGCTCGAGCGCCGCCTGAGGGACGCGGGGCTGCGCGTGACCGGGCACCACTTCGCCCACGGGCTCCACAGCCCCTACTGGTGGCTCAAATGCCTCGTCGGCACGACCAACGACGCCAACCCGTTGGTGCGCGCCTACCACCGCCTCCTGGTGTGGGACATCGTGAAGGCGCCGCGGTTCACTCGCGCCCTCGAGGCCGCGGCCGCGCCCTTCGTGGGCAAGTCGATCGTCGTCTACTGCGAGCGCCCGGCGTGACGACGCTCGCGCTGTCGGGCGTGCCGGGGGTGCTGAGCGCGAGCGAGGCGGCGACGAGCGCCGACCACCTCGAGTCGCTCCAGCTGCGCGACGGCCAGGTGCCGTGGTTCGTCGGCGGCCACTGCGACCCCTGGAACCAGGTGGAGGCGGCGATGGCCCTCACGGTGAGCGGCCGACTCGACGCGGCTCGCGCCGCCTACCGCTGGCTCGCGCGCTCCCAGCTCGGCGACGGCAGCTGGTTCAACTACTACCTCGGCGGTTCGGTCGAGGACGCGCGCCTCGACACCAACGTCTGCGCCTACCTCGCCGCCGGGGCGTGGCACTACTTCCTCGCGACGGGCGACCTCGACGTCGCGGTCGAGCTCTGGCCCCACGTCGACGCCGCGGTCGAGTTCGTGCTGCGCTGGCAGCTCGGTGACGGCACCGTGCGCTGGAGCCTCGACGCCCAGGGCCGCCCCGAGTCCTACGCGCTGCTCACGGGGTCGTCGTCTATCTTTCACTCGCTGCGCTGCGCGGTGGCCCTCGCCGAACGCCTCGACCTCGCGCGGCCCGAGTGGGAGCTCGCCGCGGGTCGACTCGGGCACGCGGTGGCCCACCACCCGGGGGCCTTCGCCCCCAAGAACGAGTTCGCGATGGACTGGTACTACCCGATCTTCTCGGGGGCGCTCACCGGTGACGCCGCGGTGGCGCGCCTGGCCGACGGCTGGGAGCGCCACGTGATGGAGGACCGCGGCGTGCGCTGCGTGTCGACGAGCGATTGGGTGACCGCGGCCGAGACCGCGGAGTGCGCGCTCGCGCTCGACGCACTGGGCGCCACGGCGCGCGCGATGGACCTGCTCAGCCTCACGCGGGCCCATCGTCGGCCCGACGGCGCCTACTGGACCGGGCTGGCCTACCCCGGCGCGACGACCTTCCCGGGCGGGGAGACGTCGTCCTACAC
>JBOGFU010000365.1:0-1980 GCA_050743545.1 Acidimicrobiales bacterium
GTCCAGGACCGCGGAGTAGAGGCGCTCGCCTGGGACGAGGTCCTCGACACCGACGTCCCCGACGGGGTCGTCGTCGTCGCGTGGCGCTCGTCGACCCAGGGCGCGGCGGCGGCGCGCCGCGGCATCGAGGTCGTCATGGCGCCCCAGAGCCACCTCTACCTCGATTGGGCCAACGTCGACGACGACGCCGAGCCCGTCTCTCAGCACGCGGGGCTCGCCACCACCTGGCAGAAGGTCTACGGCTTCTCGGTGGTGCCCCCGGGGCTCGAGCCCGCGTACCACCGCTACGTGCGCGGCGCGCAGGCTGAGCTGTGGAGCGAGTACATCGCCACGCGCGACCACCTCGACTACATGGCGTATCCGCGCCTGTGCGCGTTCGCCGAGGTCGTGTGGGGCACCCCCGGCGACGAGGCGGAGTTCGCGACGCGCCTCACGACCCACCTGGCGCGCCTCGGCGCTGAGGGCGTGAAATTCCGCCCGCTGTCGTGACGCGGGCCACGGTCGCGACGGGGTCACGGGGTCGGTGCGAGACTTGTCCCATGGGACCGGCTCCCACGCCAGGCGGAGGCAGATAACGGCGGTGACCCCGCCGCCCGGCGTCGAGCGCCACGTGACCAACCGGCGACGGACCGTCGTCTTGCTGGGCGCGGTGGTGGTCATCGCGCTGCTGGGGGGGTCCTGGACGATCACCAGCCACCTGCGCAACCAGGCCAAGACCGCGAGCACCCACGTGGTCGCGGTGACCGCGGCGACCGCGACGCTGTCGAACCTGGAGAACCAGGAGCGCCTCTTCTTCGACGGCGAGCCCGCCGCGATGCACACCGGGTTCTCCAAGCTTCTGGGCAACGTGCTCACCGCGGCCCACCGGATCGACGACCCTCGGGCCGCGCCGTTGCTCGCGACCTTCGTCGCCGAGGCCGACCGCGTGGTGCGCCTGATCAACGCCAACGACCCGGCCCAGGCGGCCTACGTCGAGCAGGCCTCCCAGGCCCCCGCGGGCGACAACCTGATCAGTGAGTACAACCGCTTCGCCGCGGTCCAGTCGAAGTCGGCCCAGTCGACCCTCAACCGCGCGAGCAGCCTCAGCCAGGACGTCCAGCTCGGCGCGCTCCTCCTCCTCGCGCTGGCGCTGGGGATGTTCTGGTACCTCGACAGCCGTGCCGACCGCGAGCGCTCGCGTGCGATCGAGGCCACCGAGGCCCGCTACCGCGGGATCGTCGCACGCGGCTCGGACGCGCTCTGGCTGGTCGACGCGGGTGGCGCGGTCACCTTCGCGAGCGAGTCGACGCGCGACGTGCTGGGCGTCGACGTCGACGAGGCCCGACGTCCCCTCCTGCTCGACCTCTTCCCCGACGCCGAGCACGACGACCTCGTCGCGGGCCTCGCCGCGGTGCGCGCCGACCCCGAGCGACCCGCGACCGTCGCGGTCACTGTCACCGAGCCCGACAAGCGCTACCTCGAGGTCGTCTTCAACAACCAGCTGCTCGACCCGTCGGTCGCCTCGGTCGTCGTCACGGTGCGCGACCTCACCGACCGCAAGCGCGCGGAGTCGGCGCTCGAGCGCTCCGAGGCCCTGACGCAGGACCTCATCGACCACACCCCCGCGCTCGTCTACGTGAAGGACCTCTCCGGTCGCTACCAGCGGGTCAACAAGGCCTGGGCCCAGGCCATGGGGATCACGGTGGCCGAGGCGGTGGGCGCCACGGTCGACGACCTCTTCGCGCCCGACGCCGCGCGTGTGCTGCGCACCGCCGACGACGCCGTCACCGTGCGCGGCGCCCACGAGGCCGAGCTGAGCATCGACGTCGACGGGCGCCGCCGGACCTTCCTCGCCAGCCGCTTCCCCCTGGTCGACTCGTCGGGCGAGACCTACGCGATCGGCGGGGTCTCGATTGACATCACGAGCCGCGCGCGCGCCGAGGACTTCGAGCGCACGCTGGGCGCGATGATGACCCACTCCGGCGACGCGATCTTCACCAC
>JBOGFU010000366.1:0-4289 GCA_050743545.1 Acidimicrobiales bacterium
CGTCGGGGTCGAGCCCGCCGAGCGAACGCTGCATCACCGCGAGCGGAGATCGACGGCCGACCAACCCCGGCTCGGCCTCGCGCAGGGCGTCGCTATCGAGCGCGCTCGAGATCTCGGCGACCAAGCTCGCGCACGTCGCGTCGAGGTCGGCGAGCGGGTCAGCGGTCATGACCCTCCAAGGCTAGGGCCCGCAGAGTGCGAGCCCGGGTTGCGTCGCCACGACTCGTAGGCAACGATCGACGCGGCCACGCCCACGTTGAGCGACTCACTCCGTCCCACCATCGGTATGGTGAGGCGGCCCTCGCACCGCGCGACGAGCGCGTCGTCGAGGCCGCTCGACTCGTTGCCGACGATGACCGCGGCGCGCGCGAGGTTCGCGTGGACCAGCTCCTCGCCTCCGTCGACCACCGCCGCCCACGTTCGCACCCCGAGGTGCGACAGCCGATCGAGTGCGGCGTCGAGCTCCGCGACGACGACGGGCAGGTGGAAGATCGAGCCCGTGGTCGCCCGAAGGGTCTTGGGGTTGTAGGGGTCGACTCCGCGACCCGTCAGGACGACCGCTCGAGCCCCGAACGCGTCCGCGGAGCGGATCGCGGTGCCGGCGTTGCCCGGGTCGCGCACGTCGTGGAGCACGAGGACCAGCCCGTCGCCGTCCAGGGCGTCGAGGCCCGCGGGGACGAAGCGCACCGCGGCCATCACCGGCTGCGGGCTCTGTGAGTCGGCGACCCGCTCGATGACCCCCGGGGCGAGGCGGTCGCATCGGATGCCCAGGCCCGTTGCCCGCTCGACGAGGGCGTCGTAGCGCTCGTCACCTATTGCCCGCGCGTCGACGAAGAGGCCCTCGAACTCGATTCCGGAGTCGAGCGCGCTCGTGACGAGGTCCGTGCCCTCGAGCACGCACACGCCCTCGCTCCAGCGCAGCGAGCGCTTCTGCACGAGGCGCCGCAGTCGGCGCACTCGCTGGTGGGTCGACGCGAGCGCTTCGCTCAGGGTGACCTACTTGCTCAGCGCGTCCGAGGCCTGCGCGACCAGGGCGCTGAAGGCCGCGCTGTCGTTGACCGCCAACTCCGCGAGCATTCGCCGGTCCACCTCGATGCCCGCGGCGTTGAGCCCGGCGATAAATCGGCTGTAGCTCACGCCGTTGAGGCGCGCACCCGCGTTAATCCGCTGGATCCACAGCTTGCGGAACTCACCCTTGCGTGCGCGACGGTCGCGAAACGCGTACGCGCCCGAGTGCTGGACGGCTTGGTTGGCCGCGCGAAAGGTACGGCTCCGGTCCCCGTAGTAGCCCTTGGCCTCCTCCAGGATCGCCTTGTGGTGCTTCTTGGCGCTCACCGCCCGCTTGACGCGTGCCATGGCCCCTCCTCTCTGCTCGCCTTAGAGGCCGAGCATCCTCTTGACGTTCTTCTCCGCGCCCGGCGCCAGGTCGGTGGCCCGACCCAGGCGGCGCGAGCGCACGGACGACTTCTTCTCCATCAGGTGGCCCCGGAACGCCTTGCCGCGGCGAAGGCGCCCCGACCCGGTGACCTTGATGCGGTCCTTGGCACCGCTGTGTGTCTTCATCTTCGGCATCTCAGCCCTCCTCTAGTGATCCGTCGCCCGCGGGGGCGACCTCCTGCAACGCCGTGGGGGCGTCGTCGACTTTCGTGCGGCTCCTCTTTTCGGGACCGAGCACCATGATCATGTTGCGGCCGTCGAGCTTGGCCGCGGCTTCGACTCGCGCGACGTCGCTCAGTCGCTCAACGATGCGATCGAGGATCCGCTTGCCCAACTCGGGGTGAGCCGACTCGCGTCCGCGGAACATGATGGTGATCTTCACCTTGTGACCCTCGCCCAGGAACTTCTCAACGAGGCGGGTCTTGGTGTCGAATTCGCCGGGCCCGATCTTGGGCCGGTACTTCATCTCCTTGACCCCCACGTTCTGGCTCTTGCGGCGCGACTCCTTGGCCTTCTGCGCCTCGTCGAACTTGAACTTTCCGTAGTCCATAATCCGACAGACCGGCGGGTTGGCGGTCGGGGCGATCTCCACGAGATCCAGGTCCAGGCTCCGAGCCAGCGCCAGCGCCTCTCGCGTCGACGTCACGCCACGTTGTTCGCCGTCTTGGTCAATGAGGCGAATCGTGTCGACGCGAATGCGGTCGTTGACTCGGTGGTCTCCAGGAACTGTTGCGATAGCCCTCTCCTTGCTCTTCGCGACGCCGGCGGCGTCGCCTCGGCAAGCGGGGCGCGAACTCCTGGGTACCCGGCTCACGGCGAGTGGCCAGGTGGACGCCGGCGAACCGACCTCACTTGCACAACAACCGCACCAGCCTAGCAGGGCGACGACGCACGAGCCCGCGGCGAACCGAGCGTCGAAAGCGCGGCGCTACCGTGGTCTCGTGGTTGACGCGACCGACGAGTTCGACGCGGCGAGCGAAATCGCCCTACTCCGAGAGACGCCGGTCGAGGTCATCCTCGGCAATCACCTGCTTCACCTGCTGCAGCTCGCCACCGTCCACCTGGCGTCAGAGCCCCCCAACCTGGACGCGGCGCGCGTCGCGATCGACGTCGTCGCGGCGATGGTCTCCGCGGGCGGTGAGCGCCTCGGAGAACATGTGGGCCTCTATCGCAGCGCGCTCGCCGAGGTTCAAGGAGTCTTCGTGCGCGCGGCGACGCCGCCCGCCGATGGCCACTCTCCCGTCGCGGGTCAGTCAGAGGACGCCTCGACCCCCACGGCCTCGTCGTAGCCGAGTCGCCCGACCGAGCGCGACGCGCTCACCCTCGCCCCCACCGTGATGGACCTCGATTGGTCGGCGATCTCCACGCAGTGAAACGAGAGCGACTCACCCTCGTCGGTCTCGAGTAGTCCGAGCCCTCGCGCCGCGTCGAAGGAGACCACGCGCGCGCGCACGGCGCTATCGAGCCGCGATCTGACGCAGCACGGACACCATCTCCACCGCGCTCAGCGCCGTCTCGCGACCCTTGTTGGTCGCGTCGGGGCGCGACCGATCGAGCGCCTGTTCGACCGTGTCGGTGGTCAGAACGCCAAAGACGACCGGCACGCCCGTGTCGAGCTGAACGGACTGGACGCCGCTGGCGCACTCACCCGCCACGACGTCGTAGTGGCCGGTCTCTCCGCGAATCACCGCTCCGAGGACGATGACCGCGTCGGCGCGGCGCGGTCCCGTCGCGAGGGCTCGAGCCGCGATGGGGAGCTCGAACGCCCCCGGGACCCACGCGACGGTCAGATCGTCGCGCTCCACGCCCACGTCGCCGAGGGCTTCGAGCGCGGACTCGAGGAGCCGCAGGGTGACTCCCCCGTTGAACCTCGCGCACGCGATCGCCACGCGGACCCCGCGACCGTCGACGGCGCCGAAGAGGAGTGAGCCCACTCGAGCGCGCCAGGCCTCGGCGCGCGACGGGTCGAAGTCGGTCTTGCTACTCGACGTCATCGAGCCCGCCGAGGAGGTGCCCCATGCGCTCTCGCTTGGTTCGCAGGTAGTCGATGTTGAAGGCCGTGGGCAGGCTCTCGAGCGGAACCCTCTCCACGATGTTGAGGCCGAATCCCTCCAACCCCCCGTACTTGCTCGGGTTGTTGGTCATCAGGCGCATGTCGGTCACCCCCAGGTCGACGAGCATCTGCGCGCCGATCCCGTACTCGCGCGAGTCGACCGGTAGGCCCAGCTCGATGTTGGCGTCGACGGTGTCGTGGCCGTCCTCTTGAAGCGCGTAGGCGCGAATCTTGTGGCCCAGGCCAATGCCCCGCCCCTCGTGGCCGCGCAAGTAGATCACGACCCCCGAGCCCTCCGCCGCAATCTTGGCCAACGCCGTGTGCAACTGGGGCCCGCAGTCGCATCGAAGCGAGCCCATGACGTCGCCGGTGAGGCACTCGGAGTGCACGCGCACCAGGGGGTCAACCGGCCCGGCGATTTCGCCGTAGACCAGGGCCAAGTGCTGCTCGCCGTCGAGGACCGACTCGAACACGAACGCGTCGAAGTTCCCGTGCTCCGTGGGGAGTGTGGCCTCGGCCACCCGGCGTACGAGCTTTTCGTGACGGCGCCGATAGCGAATCAGATCCGCGATGGTCACGATGGGTAGGCCGTGTCGCGCGGCGAACTCCTCGAGCTCACCGAGTCGCGCCATGTCCGACTTGTCGGCCGACACGATCTCGCACAGCACGCCGACGGGTCGCTTGCCGGCGAGGCGGCACAGATCGACCGCGGCCTCGGTGTGGCCCGCGCGCTTGAGCACTCCCCCGGCGCGGTAGCGCAACGGAAAGACGTGGCCCGGTCGATTGAAGTCATCGGGGC
>JBOGFU010000367.1:0-6867 GCA_050743545.1 Acidimicrobiales bacterium
CGCCAGGCCCACGCCGGCGGCGCAGATGACCGCGCCGACCTCCTCGAGCTGGTGGATCGCCTCGTCGTTGCTGAGCGCCGCGCGCCAGCCGGGGATCGCCTCGAGCTTGTCGAGCGTGCCCCCGGTGTGGCCCAGGCCCCGTCCCGACAGCTGGGGCACCGCGGCGCCGCACGCGGCGACGAGCGGCGCCAAGACGATCGAGACCTTGTCGCCCACGCCGCCCGTTGAGTGCTTGTCCACCGTCGGTCTCGACAGGTGGGTTAGGTCGAGGCGCTCACCCGAGGCGATCATCCTCCCCGTCCACGCGACGAGCTCGGCGTCGGACATCCCGCGAAAGAAGATCGCCATGAGCAGCGCCGACATCTGCTCGTCGGCCACCTCGCCGCGCTGGTAGGCGTCGAGGACCCAGACGACCTCGTCGACCGACAGCTCGCGGCCGTCGCGCTTGGCGGCGATGACCTCGGGCGCCGAGTGGTTCACGGGTTTGTGCGCGTGAGGTCGTCGGGACCAAACGCGCCGGGAAGTAGGTCACCCAGCCGCGATGGCGCGACACCCTCGCCCGCATCAACGAGCAGTTCCGCGCCACCGAACTCGAAAAGGTGCTGGCGACACCGTCCGCACGGGGCCCTTGGCCGGCCGTCGCCGGCAACGGCCGCGACGGCCACGATCCGTCCGCCGCCGCGTCGGGCCAAGTCCGATACGAGCGAGCACTCGGCGCACAGCGTCAGCCCGTAGCTGGAGTTCTCCA
The DNA here is from genome assembly GCA_050743545.1 of Acidimicrobiales bacterium. Lineage (GTDB taxonomy): Bacteria > Actinomycetota > Acidimicrobiia > Acidimicrobiales > RAAP-2 > RAAP-2. The sequence continues at coordinate 749 of JBOGFU010000367.1, forward strand.
CGTTGGCGCCCTCCACCACGTCCCCCGCTTCGGTCATCGCCGCGGCGCCAGCGCGAACGTGGCTGTAGGGGGAGTAGCTCTTGGACGCCGCCGTTCGCGCCACCGCGCGCAGGTCCTCCCACGCCACCTCGAGGGGCTCGCTCACCTCCACACAGTAACTTTCGACTGTGCCCGTGCCCGATCGAGTCGTCGTGTCCGACGAGGTGCGCGAGGCGTTGGCGGGCGGCCGCGCGGTGGTCGCGCTCGAGTCGACCATCGTGGTCCACGGGCTGCCCGCGCCGACCAACCTCGAGGTGGCCGCGGAGTGCGAGGCGGCCATCCGCGCCACGGGAGCCGTTCCGGCGACCGTGGGCGTGCTCGAGGGCGTGCCGGTGGTGGGCGTCAGCGCCGACCAGCTCGCCCGACTCGCCGACCCGGCGCACCCGGGCGCGAAGCTCAGCGCGCGCGACCTCGGGCCGGCGAGCGCGCTGGGCGTGAGCGGGGCGACGACCGTCGCGGGCACGATCGCGCTCGCCCACGTGGTTGGGGTCTCAGTCATGGCCACCGGCGGGCTGGGCGGCGTTCACCGGGGCGCGGCGACGACCTACGACGAGTCCGCGGACCTCACCGCGATGTCGCGCTACTCGGTCCTCGTGGTCGCCTCGGGGGTGAAGTCGATCCTGGACGTCGCGGCGACCCTGGAGCGCCTCGACAGCCTCGGCGTGCCGGTCGTCGGCTATCGGACCGACGACTTTCCCGGCTTCTACCTCACGCGCACCGGGTACCCGCTCGACTGGACGGTCGACGGGGCGGACGCCGCGGCGCTCGCCTTCCGCGCGCATCGGGTGACGTCGCCGACGGGGATGCTGCTGGCGCGCCCGGTCGACGAGGACCGCCAACTCGACCCCGCGTTGCACGAACGCGCGCTCACCGACGCGCTGTCCGCGGCCGCGGGCCTGTCGGGCCGGGCGGTCACCCCGGCCATGCTGGCCGAGTTCGCGCGCGTGACCGCGGGAGCCAGCGTCACCGTCAATCGAAACCTCGTGGTCGCCAACGCCGCGCTGGCCGGGGCCGTCGCGATCTGCCTGGTTGACCCCGGGAAGTGACGCGCGCCCTGGTCGTCGGTGACGTGATGCTCGACGTCGTCACGCGCCCGACGGGGCCGGTGCAGCCGACGTCCGATACCCCGGCCGCGACCCACGTGGGCCGCGGGGGCTCGTCGGCCAACGTCGCCGTCGCGCTGGCCGCGACTGGGGTCGAGGTGGTCCACGTGGGCGCCGCGGGCCGAGACCCGGCGGCCGATCTCGCCTCGGCCGACCTCGCCGCCCACGGCGTGGTCGTGCGCTGGGAGATTCTCAATGGGTCGACCGGGGTGGTGGTCGCGGTCGTCGCCGCGGACGGCCAGCGCGCGATGCTCACCGATCGCGGGGTCAACGCCCGGCTCTCGTGGGGGCACGTCGCCGCGGTGCTCGCTGACGGGATCGACCACGTGCACGTCTCGGGGTACACGCTCCTCGATGAGGGTTCCCGCGCGGTCGGGTCTCGCGCGCTCGAGTGGGCGCGCGAGCGCGGGATCACCACGTCGGTGGACGCGTGCTCGGCGGCGCCGCTGCGCGCGGTGTCGCCCGGGGTCTTCGTGGCGGCGCTGGGCCGGGTGACCTACCTCTTCGCCAACGAGGAGGAGGCCGCGGTGCTCGGCGAGAGCGACGACCTCCACCGCGTCGCGCGCGCGCTCGCCGGGACGGTCGCCGAACTCGTCGTCACCCAGGGGTCGCGCGGCGCGGTGGTCTACACGCCCGAGGGATGCTGGCGAGCGAACGCCGACGAGGTCGACGTGGTCGACACCACGGGAGCCGGCGACGCGGCGGTCGGGGCCTACCTCGGCGCGCGGGTGGGTGGTCGGGCTATCGACGTCGCGCTGGAGAGCGCGATGGGCGCGTCGGCGAGAGTCGTCGGCCGGCTGGGCGCGCGCTGAGCTATTGGCGCTGGAAGGGCACGCCGTCGGCCGCGGGGGGCCGGATTCTCCCCACGACCCCCGAGACCACCACGATCGTGATGATGTAGGGCAGGGCACTGATGAACTGCTGGGGGATGACGATCTGGTTGAGGTAGAGGTTGAGGTTCGCGCTGAGCGAGATCGTGAAGCCGAAGAGCAGTGACGCCATGAGCGCGCCGTAGGGGCGCCAGCGCCCGAAGATCATGATCGCCAGGGCGATGTAGCCGTAGCCCGAGGTCATGCCGTAGGTGAAGGGCGACCCCGGCCCCAGGGTGAACCCGGCGCCGCCGACCCCGGCGACGAAGCCGCCGACGATCACGGCGACGTAGCGCATTCGCACGACGTCGATCCCGACGGTCTCGGCGGCGATGGGCTTTTCGCCCACCGAGCGCACCCGAAGCCCCCACCGGGTGCGAAAGAGGACGAAGTTGGCGACGATGACCGCGCCGATCGCGACGAAGACGAGGATGTTCTGGTCGAAGAGGACCGGGCCGAGGACCGGTATGCGCGACAGCCCCGGCACCGCCCATACCGGCAATCCGTAGGAGCCGTTGAGGTTCTGGCGCACGTCGAGGACCTGGGTCGTGAGGAACTGCGACATCGCGGTGCAGAAGGCCACGATGACGATGCCGACGATGATCTGGTTGGCCTGGTAGCGCAGAGCCATCGCCGCCAGGATCCACCCGAAGAACGCCCCGAAGAGACCCGCCAGGAGGACGGCGAAGGTCTCGGAGATCCCCGCGCCGTGGAACGCGCTGGCGAAGACGATCGAGGAGAGCGCGCCGGCCATGAACTGGCCCTCGATCGCGATGTTGACGACCCCCGAGCGCTCACAGAGGGTCCCCGACAGGGAGCCGAAGATGAGGAAGACCGACACCGCGACGGCGCTGGTGAGGATGCCGGTGAGCTGCAGGGGGAGGCTGCCGCGCGCGACCCAGATGAGGAAGCCGAGCAGGAAGACGAAGAGCCCGGCGTAGAGCAGGCCGGACGCGCTGCGGTCCGGACGTCGCCACGCCATGTACGCGCCCGTCGCGACGCTGAGGGCCCCCAGCAGGTCGCCCGTGAGCGCGACGGGCACGCTCATGGTCCGCAGCTGTCCGCCCTGGTTGATCCCGGCCCAGAGCGCGATCGGCCAGATGATCAGGTAGGCGCCGACCAGGATGGCGAAGGTCCGCGACCCCCGCACTGCCCTGAAGAACCGCTCAAGCCGGGCCAGTTGTCGAGTTCGCAGGGCGGCGACGACGACCGTCGCGCCCAACAATATGAGTACGACGCGCAGCGCGTCGCTGGCCCTCGGCAGCACGGTGGCGGTGTTGTAGCCGAACTGGATGGTGGTGTGCAGGCGCGACCGCGTCGACCCGTACCAGACGAACTCGAGCACGCCGAGCGTCATCAACGTGACCCCGTAGGCGAGCGACCGCGTCCGCGAGACGGTGCGCAGGTTGGTGAGGGTGACGATCTCGCGGGTCGGCGCGCTCATCAGATCCACCCGCCCGTGCCAGCGGTCGACGTGAGGTTGGCCCCGCCGCGCAGGCGGAACGCCTCCACCAACAGTGCCGGGGTCGCGACGCAGAAGACCACCACGGCCTGGATCACCTGGGCCAGCGAGAACTGGATGTTGGTGGGCGTGAACGCCTGCATCGCCTCGCCTCCGCTAAACATCGCCCCGAAGAAGATTGCCCCGAAGAACACACCCCACGGCTTGTTGCGTCCGAGGAGGGCGACCGTGATGGCGTCAAAGCCGTAGGAGCCCCCGAAGTTGGGCGTCACGAAGTGGTCGACCCCCGTGAGCTCGAGCATGCCGGCGAGCCCCAGCAGCGCGCCCGCGAGCGACAGGCAGATGATGATCGAGCGCTTGGAGAAGATCCCCGCCGCGCGCGCGGCGTCGGCGTTCTGACCAACCATAAGGAGCTCGAAGCCCGTTTTGGAGTGGTTGAAGAACCACTGGACGGCGACGACCGCCACCACGGCGATGACGAAACCGACGTTGAGCAGCAGTGACGCGCTGAGGTGCGAGAAGAAGTAGGGGAGTTGGCCGGTTGGCCCGACGGCCTTGGACGCGCCGTCGAGCAGCCCCGGGCGCGCGAACAGCGGCTGGATCAGCAGGTACCCGAGGACGAGGCCCATCGTGTAGTTGCTCATCATGGTGACGATCACCTCGTGGGCGCCGGTGTAGGCCTTCAGCACACCGGCGAGCCCCGCGAGCGCCGCCCCGGCGGTCATCGCCGCGAGGATCTCGAGGGGGACCTGCAGGGGCGCGGGCAGGTGCAAGGAGAAGCCGATGAGCAGGGCCAGGATCCCGCCGGCCACGACCTGGCCCTGGCCGCCGATGTTGAACAGCGAGCTGCGAAAACCGATGGCGAGGCCGAGGCCCGCCACGATCAGCGGGGTCGCGTAGGTCAGCGTTCCCGACAGGGGGGCGACGACCGCCGCGAGGTTCGTCTTGGACGGCTGGTCGACGAGCACGCGCACGGCGTGGAAGTTGATGATGGCGCCCTGGAACAGCTCCTCGTACGCGAACCAGACGGTGTTGAAGCTGTTGGCGACGGTGGCGCCGGGGTGCGAGAAGAAGTGCGACCACGACGTCAGCAGGGCCGGCGTGGTCACGATGATCATGAGGCCACCGAAGGCCAAGCCCACCGCGAGGGCGAGCACGAGGACGATGAACATGTTCGCCTGGCGCGCGCGCACGGCCCATCGCATGACGCGACCGAGGCGAACCGGCTGAGCGGGCGCGTCGATCACACTGCGACCTCGTCGGCTCGGCTCCCAGCCATCAGCAGGCCCAGCTCCTCGCGACTGGTGGTCGGGGGAACAATCGCCTGAATCTCGCCGGCGTAGAGGACCGCGACCCGGTCACCGAGGGCCACGACCTCGTCGAGCTCGCTCGAGACGATGACCACGGCGACGCCGGCGTCACGAATGGCCACGATCTGTTGATGCATGAACTCGATCGATCCCACGTCCAGGCCCCGAGTGGGTTGAGAGCAGACCAACACCTTGAGCTCGCGGGAGAGCTCGCGAGCCATGACGACCTTTTGCTGGTTGCCCCCCGAGAGCGAACCGACCGCCACCGACTCGCTGGGCGAGCGAATGTCAAACCTCTCGCGAAGCTCGGCGCCGTTTCCGCGAATCGCCTTGAGGTTCCTTCCGAAGCGGTGACGAAATCGAGGGTCGTCGAGCTGGTCGAGGACCAGGTTGTCGGAGATGGAAAGGCTCAGAATGAGCCCGTGGCGTTGACGGTCCTCCGGGACGTGCCCCACGCCCGCGTCGAGGAATCGCCGAACGGTCGCTCCCGCGAGGTCCTCGCCGTGGAGCTCGATGGCGCCCGACGAGGGATGGCGCATCCCGGTTAGGGCCTCGACGAGCTCGGTTTGGCCGTTGCCCTGCACGCCCGCGACGGCCAGGATCTCGCCGGCCATTACCTCGAAGGAGACTCCCTTGACACTGGTCAGGCCCCGCTCGTCCTCAACGTAGAGGTCGCGAACGCTGAGGACTACGTCACCGGGGGTGGCGGTGGCCTTGTGGACCACCAGGTTGACGTCGCGACCGACCATCATCGTGGCGAGGGAGCGCTCGTCGGACTCCGCGGGCGTGGTGACGCCGACGACCGTGCCGAGTCGCATCACGGTGATGACGTCGGCGAGGGCCAAGACCTCGCGCAGCTTGTGCGTGATGAAGATGATCGACTTGCCGCTGTCGCGCAGGGACCGCAGAATCACCATGAAGGCGTCCGTCTCCTGGGGGGTGAGGACGGCCGTTGGCTCGTCCAGGATCAGAATCGACGCGTCGTGGCTGAGGGCCTTGAGGATCTCGACTCGCTGCTGCGCCCCGATGGGCAGGTCCTCGACGGTGGCCTCGGGGTCGATGTCGAACCCATACTCGGTGGCCAGGTCGAGCAGCCGAGTCGCCGCGGTCTTGTAGTCGATGACCGGCCACGGCTTGACGGGCTCGGAGCCGAGGATCACGTTGTCGGCCACGGAGAAGATCGGAATCAGCATGAAGTGTTGGTGCACCATGCCGATGCCGTGGTTGACCGCGTCCTTGGGATCGTGAATGGTGACGACCTCGTCGTCGATGAGTATCTCTCCCGCGTCGGGCGTGATCAGCCCGTAGAGGATGTTCATCAGCGTCGACTTGCCGG
>JBOGFU010000368.1:0-7774 GCA_050743545.1 Acidimicrobiales bacterium
GTCCGTCACCGCGGCCCACACGGCGTCGCGCGACGCGTGGATCACGATGGACTCGGTCGCGCGCTGCGCCACGTCTCCACCTTAGGCCACCCTAGGCGGAGGCGGACGCGACGCGGTAGTGATCAAAGGGGGCCAGTCCGCTCGACAGCCGGCGCGCGAGCAGGTTCCAGTCGAACACGTCGAGCGCCACTTCGCGCGACGCGCGCGCGAACACGCGACGGCGCGTCGCGTCGGCGAGCAACTCGCCCATCGCCTGGGCGAGGTCGCGCGCGCTGAGCGGGTTGTCCACTACGAGCCCCGTCACACCGTCCTCGACGGCCTCGTGGGCCCCGCCCGAGCGGCCCGCGACCTGGGCGACCCCCACCGCCGCGGCCTCCACGAACACGATGCCGAAGCCCTCCTGCTCGAGCCCCATCCATCGCGCGCGACAGTCCATCACCATGAGGTCCGCGGCGCCCAGCCAGTCCGGCAGGTGGCTGTCGGGCACGCGTCCGGCGAAGCTGACGGGTGCGCGCAGCCGGTCGACCAGCTTTTCGAGTCGCTCGCGGTCTCGCCCCGCTCCCCCGATGACCACGGTGAGCGAGGGGAAGTTGTCGCGCAGCAACGCCGACGCGCGAATGAGCGTGTCCATGCCCTTGCGCGGCACGAGTCGCGAAAATGACGTGACGAGCAGGGCGTCGGGGTCGACCCCCATCGCCGAGCGCACGAGCAGGCGTCGCTCGGCGTCCAGCGGGCGGAACCGACGAGTGTCCACCCCGGGCGCCACGCGCACGACGGGCGGCAGGTACTCGGCCAGCGACTCGCGAGCGACCGACTCGGGGTAGGCCCCCGCCGCCACGATCACCTGGGCGTGGCGCAGGGCCCACCGCAGCGACGACGCGACGACGGGAATCCGTGCGGGCACGCCGATCTCAGCGCCGTGGACGACAACGCCGTAGGGCCGCGACAGCGACGGGCCGATGAGCCCCAAGGGCCACGCGGGGTCGAGCAGCACGAGCTCGGGGTCGTGGCGAGCAATCGCGGCTTCAATCTCGCGTCGCGCCCGCCAGGTGGGCAGGTAGAGGGTCGCCGCGTCGACGCGTTCCACCGCCACCCCCGCGTTGGCGTCGAAGCCCGGCGCCAGCGCGTCCGAGCTCGCGGTGAGCACCACCGCCCGGTCGGGCTCGAGGCGCCGCCACAGCTCGTAGAGGTACGTCTGGATTCCCCCGGTCTTGGGAGGGAAGTCGTTCGTGACCAGGAGATGGCGCGCCATCGCGCCCCACGCTACTAACCCGGGGGCGCGTCGTCGGTCGACGGTGCTCGATGAGCGAAGCGCAACCGCGGCAGCATCCCCTGCGCGGTGAGCAACTGGACCACGTCAACGTCCTCGGCGGTCATGACCAACTCGTCGGGCGGACCACCGAGCACGTAACTCACCAGGCAGTCCTCGCAGTCCGGCGTCGCGCGCCGGATGCAGTCCGCGCAGCTGATCGACATTTCGATCTCGGCCATCGCCACACCTTTCGACGACCCAGGGTCTCAGTGAGCTGTCACACGCCGCGAAACGGCGCGACCTCGCTCGCGACCTGGGCCGCCGAAAAGACCGCGCCCTCGGCCACGACCGTCGGACCCCGGGGATCGACGAGAACGTAGGTGGGCGGCCAACTAAGCCCAAGGAGCCTCATCGCCTCGGGCGAGACGATGGCGAGCAACGTCGAGTCCCCGATCGCCGACGCGTCGCTCGCGACGACGACTTGGTCGACGCCCTCCACGTCGGCCCCCGCTCCGGCGAGGAAGTCGCGACAGCCGTCGCAGTCGGCCTTGACCGCCACGACGAGGGTGGGGCGGACAAAGACCACGGTGACGGGCTCGCCGGCCGCGGTGGTGCCGCTGATCGACGCGGGCGCCGAGCGTGGGGCGCGCGAGTCGAACGAGCCCGGCGAGGCGTCGCGGCTCACGCCTCGGCGACGGCCACGACGTCGCGCCCGTGGCCACACCACCGGCACGTCACCGAGTCGACCGTGCGCGCGATGACCTCGGGCTCCTCGACGGAGAGGTCGCCGCCCACCGAGTAGTGGTGGAAGGCGCGAACCGACGTCGTCTCGACGACGTCGAAGCGGGTCAGGTTGCCGCACGCGTTGCACCGGTAGCGCGAGGTCACGTTGTCACGGTATCGGGCGCGGCTCAGCGACTGTGTCGACGCCACCGTGGGTCGACGTCGTAGGCGTGGTCGGCGGGGTCCTCGTAGTCAAAGACCGTGTCGAACGGCGGTCGGTCCGCGACGCGCGCGCCGCGCTCGCGTTCGATCAGGCGCACGAGCGCCGCGGGGTGGCGAACCACGCCGAGCACCACGGGGCCCGAGGGGGTCTCCACGGTCACCTCTCCCCGGCGCGCGAGGCGGTCAACGACGCCCTGGGTCACGTGCAACGCGTGCACGTCGACCAGCTCGACCGCCGCGCGGTGCCGGCGCGCGACCCCGCCCTCGACGACCAGCCGCTCGCTACTGACGTGCACCTTGTGCGAGCGCCAGCGCCAGGTGCGCGTGGCCACCACCAGCAGCGCGGGGGCGACCACGACGAGCCCAACCCACCCGGCGTCGTGGCGCAGCCACGTCCAGTAGTGGGCCACCACCGCGACCGCGGCCGCGCCGACGAGCGCGAAGAGCGCGGGCGCGACGACGCCACGCGACACCGGGGTCACCGACACCACGCGGCGCTCGCCCTCTCGCCAGGTCATGCGACGCGCCACGCAACCAGCGTAAGGAGTCCCGGGGCGCGGGCCGCGTCACGGGCCGGTCCTAGGGTGCGGGGATGGCTGGGCCATCCCTGCGGTCCTGGCGATGGCCCTACGCCGGCATCGGGGTCATCTGGGGCTGCTCGTTCCTGTTCATCAAGGTCGCGCTGGACTTCCTCACGCCCTTCGGCGTGGCCTTCGTGCGCTGCGCGCTGGGCGCGCTGACGTTGTTGGTCATCGCGCGCGTGACGGGGGTCACGCTGCCGCGGGGGCGGCGCGTCTGGTACGACCTGTGGGTCGTTGCGATGTGCCTAAACGTCGTTCCCGGCGTGCTCTTCGCGGTCGCCGAGTCGCGCACGACGTCGCTGCTCGCCGGCCTCATCAACGGCGTCACCCCGCTCACCGCGCTGTTCTTCATTGGCGTGGTCTTTCGCGACGACCCGGTGACGCGGCCCCAGGTCGTCGGCTTCGGCGTGGGACTGGTCGGCGTGCTCACGGTGCTCGGGGTGTGGCGCGGCCTCGGCTCCAACCCGTGGTGGGCGGTCGCGGCGCTGCTGGCCGCGGTCACCCTCTACGGGGTCACGTTCCCCTACTCGCGGCGTCACCTCATTCCCCTCGGGCTGGCGCCCGTGTCGCTCGCCGGCGCGCAGCTCGTGCTCGCCACGGTGACCCTCGTGCCCACGTTCCTCGTCGACGGGCTCAACGGCCACGCGCTCACGCTCTCGGGCACCGCCGGGGTCATCGCGCTCGGGGTCTTTGGCAGCGGGGTCGCGTTCATGTGGAACTTTCGCGTCATCCGCGAGGCCGGGAGCTCGATCGCGAGCACGGTCACCTACCTCACGCCGGTGGTCGCGGTGATCGTCGGCGTCGCGTTCCTCCACGAGCCACTCGCGTGGTACGAGCCGGTGGGCGGTGCGGTCGTGCTCCTCGGCGCGGCGATCGGCCAGGGGCGGCTCGGCGGAGCGGGCTACGCGTTGCGCAGGGAGCGCGACGCCATGTCGAAGTAGTCGAGGAGCTCGGCGTGCTGATCGTCGGTGAGCTCGTCGGCGAGTGACTCCACCGCGGAGGTCATCGCGGCCAGCCACGCGTCGCGCGCCTCCCCGGTGATCGGGAACGGCGCGTGGCGCTGGCGCAGTCGCGGGTGACCCCGCTCGTCGGAGTAGGCGTGGGGCCCGCCCCAGTACTGCTCGAGGAAGAGGGTGAGGTGTCGGCGCGACTCGTGGAGGTCGTCGGGGTACATCGGGCGCAGCACGTCGTCGACCTCGACGCGGTGATAGAACGCGTCGACGAGGCGCGAGAAGAAGTCGTCGGGCACCTCGTCGTAGAGAATCTGCTCCACGCCCCCAACGATACGAGGCGTCCTAGACTCGTCAAGTCCTTCGGGGCGCGCGGGTGTAGCTCAGTGGTAGAGCTCCAGCCTTCCAAGCTGGCCACGCGGGTTCGATTCCCGCCACCCGCTCCAACGATCTTCGAGCGAAGCCCAAGGCAGTTATGGGCTTCACTTGCACAGCGTTGTCCGTCATTGTCCGAGAGAGTCCGCCTGTTACCGACTCGATCCTGCCCAATCCTGCCCAACACCTGTCCATGCGTGCCCGCGGCTAATCATTATGAGCACTGCTCGACGCGCCGTACGGATTGGTCGATCGTCTGGTCCGACTACTCCGCGGCTCCAATCTCGGTATCGAGCTCAGAGCGCGACGACGTCGATCAGACCGTTGAGTCCAACGAAGTCATTGGGATTTCGGGTGTAGAGAGCCAGCCCGTTTGAGTGAGCGGTAGCCGCAATGAGAAGATCCGCGATACGCGGTCGATGGGAACGCCCGAGGTCGGCGACTGCAGCAATGATCAACCCATAGCTCCGAGCGGCCGAAGCGTCGAAAGGCAGGGGCTCAAAGGTGGCCTCGACCTGTTGAAGGCGCGCCTGCCGGCGAGCACCCTCGAGTCCGGTCGAAGCCAGATGCGGCCCGGCTGCCAACTCCGCGAGACTGATTGCACTGACTGCTGACTCGTCGGGGAGGGCCGCATTGACCCTTGGGTCGTCCCAGTCAACCAGTACAGAGGTGTCGAGTAGACCCGTCGACACTTATAGATCCTGATTAACAGCGCGATCGAGATCAGACCGAAACGTCTCAGCGTTGACGTGCGCTTGGGCGACGGCCAATGGCGCCAAATCAACCTTCGAAACGAAAGTCCGGCGCTCGTGTTTCACCGGACGCAACTCGGCCACGGGAACACCGTTGCGCGTCACCACAAAACTCGTTCCGGCGATCACTTCATCGATCACCTTGGTGTTCTCGTTGCGGAGCTCTCTCTGAGGGATGGTCTTGGTCATGCCTTGAGTGTAGCATAATGAACTACGTTTCGCTACATACGATCATCGCGTGATGAAGCTAGACAATGCGGACAAGCACTCGGACTTCTACGGAGCATCCCTGGAAGCCGCTTCCACAAGAGCGCCCAAGGCATCCGCAAGGATGCGATCACGGTCCTTGGTGGCGTGTTGGTACCGCATGGCCGCCGCGCTCGACGAGTGCCCTGCACGGTGCATCAGCTCGACAGTGGTGGCACCAGTTGCTGCCGCAAGAGTCAGTCCCGTGTGTCGAAGGTCGTGGAGTCGAAGATCGGTCCTGCCCACTTGCGCCCTCGATCTCTGCCAGGCCATCTGCAGCACGTTTCCCGTCAACGGAATCCCGGTAACTCCACGAAACACGAGTGAGTCGTCGTCCGGGCCGCCGAAGCGGTCGAGATGCTCGCGGACGCGACAAACCAGGAAGGTCGGAAGGGCGATTGTGCGCCGGCCCGCGAACGACTTGGGCTCCTTCGTCAGAGACTTTCCGTGCATCGTGATCGTCCGACTCTGTTCGATGCGAATGACACCAGTGCGAAGATCGACGTCCTTTCGGCGTAGCCCGAGAATCTCCGCCCGGCGCAGTTGGCACCAGGTGGCGAGTGGGACGATCAGCCGCAAGTGCTCGGGCATGGCCGCTTCCAGGGCGTCGATCTCGCTCACGGTGGCGATCGGTCGTTCCACGGCCCGTTCGACTCCCCCACCATCGACCTTGCACGGCGACGACACGATCAACCCGTCGACAACCGCCGTGCGCATTATCGAGGAAAGGAGCCGATACGCCTTGGCGGCAGTCGAAGGGTGCTTCTTTGCGACGCTCGCGTGCCAGCTCCGAACCATTGGAGACGATAGGGCGACGAGCGAACTACGCCCGAGTGCAGGCAGTATGTGCTGGTCCAGTAGATACCGGTAGAGCTCCGCCGTCCGGTACGCCAAGTCCGTTCGCTGGTCGAGCCACTCGTTGCAGAACTCGGCCACCGTCGACCTTCCCAGCTTGGGGTCAATCCAGGCGCCGCGACGCAAGTCGGTTTCAATCGCTGCGAGACACGCCAGCGCGTCAGCCTTGGAGTTGAACGTACCGGCCGAGTGCGTGACACCGTCGCGGTCGTAGATGGCCTGCCAGCGGCCCGAGCTTCGTCGCCGGACGGTGCCGAAGTGGCGCTTCGAGCTCATCAGCGTCGTGGCCCATCAAGCCGCAACTGGCTGTGCCTGTTCACGCCATCCCAACGGCCGCAGCGCGGTATAGGGACTACAAAAGCATTCTCTCAGGCAGTCGCGTCCGAACCCTTTGATGTTGCGTCACGGCTCGTTTCCCTGGCCTCGACCCTCAATTCGCGCCCTGCGTTGAAGAAGAACTCAGCCAGTTGGGTACCCCGGGGATCGTCGTAGCCGCGTCCCTCATACCTGAATGAGCCTTCGATGGGATCGTCCTCGCGCTCGGCGCTCATGTATTCGCTCCGGGCCCGCCGAAGCTCGCCAAAGGTCAAGGAGTAGCCGCGGGACTTCGTGATCAGCTGGCCCGTGAACCCCAGGGTGTGCGCGTGCTCCGGGAGCCTTAGGGGCTGGAGTTCGTCTCTGACCCCGAGATCCCAGGCGCTCTGTGCGAGCCGAGCCAGGTGAGGGTTGTCGACGAGATTCTCGATCTGTCGACGGGAACTGAACGCGCGCGCGAGATCCTTCGATCCGTCAGTCGTCTTGGTGGAGTACTTCGCGATGTAGCCGGCGACTTTGTTCGCCTCGCCAGAGTCGTTGGTGAGGCCCTGCACGTCGAGAACTGATCCCCACTCGATACGACTCCCTTCGAGCCCGGTTGTCCACGCTCGGCGCACCATCGTCGATATGACTCCGGCGATGAGATCCTCGTTGGCCCATGCGGGCGGTTCGGCGTCAATCGCGCCAGGCCCGTCGACACGAAGCAGGCAATGGAAGTGAACGAGACCCCGGCGTTGGATCTCGGCCACTTTCAGGTAATGAACCTGCGCCACTTCGCTGAATCGAGTCCTCGCTACTCCGCCCGCTTCGGAGATTGATCGACGGATGTCCTGGAGGGTGACGCTCCAGAGGCGCGACGCGTGCGCATTCCAGAGCACGGCGCCGTCATAGTCGAAGCACTCAAGACAAAGTGGCTGCCCGAGAAGCGGGTCGCCATCACGATGGGACCTCGGACAAAAGGTCGGATGGCCATGAGGGCAAGAAACGAGGCCGCGCGCACGACGTACGCATCGGCCATTTTCGCGGACCGTGTGCACGGCTCCAAACGACGGGGCCGTCAGAGTGACGAACAGTTGGGGATGAGTCTGCACCTCGACCGGGACACCTTTGCCTCCGGTCAAACCGGTCGATGCGATAATCCACGCGTCTGTGCGATACAGGTATGAGCAGGCCGGACAGAGGGCATCGCGTCGGTCCTTGCACGCGACCTTGAGAGTCCGCTCCCCCACTTCGCCCGTCGCAAGGTTCACCATGTCCCCCCGTAGACGAATCGGGTGCGAGCAATTGCTCGAATGCCGAAGCTCCTCGATCAGCCGGCGTTGCTCTTCAGCGTTCATCCTTCGCCGACCGTCTACTCCGAGCTAGCGCAACAGTGACGCCGCGTCATTCGCCCCTCCAGACCAGGTAACAGAGTGTCGCCCCATTACCCAAAGGTCGCGTGAAGCGTTTCTTTGGCTCCTACGGTTCTCTCGTCCCGGCGCCGATGCAAAGGATGTTCAGGGA
>JBOGFU010000369.1:0-7937 GCA_050743545.1 Acidimicrobiales bacterium
GCTCGGTGGTGCTCGCCGCGCACCGCGAGGGCCGCGGGTCGGTGGCGTGGTGGAACGGCGCGGTCGCCGCGCGACTACGGCGCGCGTCGCCGCTCGACTACGGCGAGCGCCACGGCGTGGGTGACCCGGTCCTCGTGACGCGCAACCAGCGCGCGCTCGGTCTGTCCAACGGCGACCTCGGCGTGGTCATCGACGACGCGGGGCGCCGGCGCCTGAGCTTCGAGGGCGACCGCTCCTACCCCGAGGGCGGCGTTGGCTTCACGGAGGCGGCGTGGGCGCTCACGATCCACAAGTCCCAGGGCTCCGAGTTCGACCACGTGACGGTCGTGCTGCCCGACGCGGGCTCGCCCCTGCTCACTCGTGAGCTGCTCTACACCGGGGTGACGCGCGCGCGCCGCTCGGTGACCGTGGTGGGGTCGCGCGCGGCGATCGACGAGGCGGTGTCGACCGACGTCGAGCGGGTCTCGGGGCTGACCTACCGGCTCGCGCTCAGCGCGTCGCCGGCGCCGTGAGCAGGCGCGTCAGCGAGCGCGCGACCCCGGGGGTGATGAGGCGCTGCGAGCGCAACGCGTAGAGGGGCGCCGTGGTGTCGGCTTCGAACTTGGAGCGGAACCGGTTGATGTTGTTGAGGTGGTAGCGGTTGTCGAAGAAGTTCATCACGTAGTCGACCAGGGGCCCCAGCGGGTGGCTGATCTCGGTGGTGCCGTCGGGGCGCCAGAACGCGAGCGGGCCGTTGGACGCGAAGTCGTAGCCCTCGTCGCGGAAGGTGTCGAGGGCCAGGGCGATCGCGCCCTCCAACGCGCCGCGCGGCGCGTCGGGGTGGCGCACCGGGTCCTGGAGGTACCACGCGCGCGCGCTGACCGGGGTGCACGCGAGTGACGCGACCACCCCCTCGTCGCCCTCGCACACGAAGTAGCGGCGCAGGTCGGCGAGCTCGAGGAAGTCGGTTCGCAGAAACGAGTCGGTGCGCCGCTCGGCGCGCTCGGACTTCCAGTGGTTCTCGACGCGCTCGATGGCCACGCGGTCGCGCGCGCTGGCGAGGGGAGAGGCCTCGCGCCAGCGGTAGCCGAGCTTGAGCGCGTGGCTGCGCGCCCAGCGCACCTTCTGGCGCCGGCCCCCGGCGGTCGACCACGTGGGCAGGTCGAGGTAGCACTCGGTGCCGATCCACACCGCGCGCAGCCCCAGCTCGACCCCCGCGTCACGCGTGGCGTCGTTGACCGGCACCGCGAAGAGGGCCTTGTGGCGCGACCGCGCGTAGGCGAGCGCGCCGGCGAGGGGCTCGGCCACGCCGTCGGGCGAGACCGGCGAGCGCCACACCACGACGCAGCGATCGGCCTCGATGAACGACGCGAAGCCGGTGCGGCGCGCGTTCCACACGACCCGCCAGGGGTCGGGCCCGAGCACCGAGTACGCGCCGGCCTCGGCTCCGTGGGCGCCGAGCACGTCGAGGAGCTCGTCGCGACAGTCGCGGGCCCACTCGACCGCCGGCGCGCTCGCCGTCGCGGACTTGACAACCATGACGTACCTGGTTAGCACGTCGAGACCGCGGTTGGCACGAATGGCCCCGCGTCGCTACTAGGGGGCCAGGATCGCGCGAAAGCGCCGGGCCGCGAGCGCGAGCCCGGCCAGCGCGATGACGACCAGGTAGCCCGCGCGCGGGACCATGACCCACGAGAACTGGCCCAGCGCGAGGCCGCGCAGCAGCGCCGCCGACTGGTAGAGCGGCGAGCACGCGACGATCGCGCCGAGCCAGCGTGGGTAGAGGGTGATCGGAAAGAACGTCGCCGAGAACAAGAAGAGCGGCAGCTGGACCAGCGTGAGGAGGTCGAAGTCCTGCCACGAGCGGACGTAGGTGCACGCGGCGAGGCCCACGCAGCTGAACGCGAGGCTGGTCAGCAGCGCCGCCGGCCAGCACAGCACGACCCACGCGCTGCCCGCGTCGCCGAGGAGCACCATGCAGGCGATGAACGACGCGGCGTAGACCGACGCGCGCGCGAGCGCCCACCAGACCTCGCCCAACGCGACGTCGGTGACGTCGAGGGGCGTCGAGAGCACCGCGTCGTAGGCGTGGGTGATCTTCAACTTGAAGAACGTGTTGAAGATCGAGTCGATGACCGCGCCGTTCATCGCGCTGGTCGCGAGCATCCCGGGCGCGACGAAGGTCGCGTAGCTCACCCATCGGCCGTGGACGTCGACGGGGCCGACGAGGTGGCCGAGGCCGAAGCCGATCGAGAGCAGGTAGAAGAGGGGCTCGAAGAAGCCCGACAGCAGCATCAGCCACTGCGCGCGGTAGACGAGCGCGTTGCGCTCGAGCACGCGCAGCGAGCGCCGCGACCCGAACGTCGGCAGGGTGCGGGTCAGCATCAGTCGACCAGCCGGCGCGTGAGCGTGCGTCGCGCCCAGAGGACCCCGACGACGGCCAGGGCCACGAGCACCCCGAGGTGGGCGAGCTGGGCGCCGAGCGCGCCGTGGCCGTAGGCGAGCGCGCGCGCCAGCGCGACCCCGTGGTAGAGCGGGACGAGTTGGACCACCGGGCGCAGGCCGGCCGGGTACGCCGAGATTGGGTAGAAGGTCGCCGAGAAGAGGAACATCGGCACGAACGCGAACCGGTAGAGGGTCGTGAAGGACGCGTCGGACTCCGAGCGCGCCGCGTAGGCGACCAACGGCGCGGAGAACGCCAGCGCGATGAGCGCGCCGAGCAGCGGCAGGGCGAGGCTCCACCACGACGTCAGCGCGCCGGTGGCGGCGATGATCGCGGTGTAGACGACCCCGGTCGCCAGCGCACGCGTGGCGACCCAGGCGAGCTTTCCCGTCAGGATGTCGACCGGGCGCAGGGGCGTCGCCGCCGCGGCGTGGTAGGTGCGGATCCACTTGACCGACGCCAGCACCGGCCAGAGGGACTCACCCTCGCCGAGCTGCATCGTCGTGGTGGCGAGCAGGCTCGGCGCGATGAAGTGCAGGAACGTCTGGCCCTGGACGAGCCCGTGGTGCTTGGCGACCATGTGGCCGACGCCCACGCCGAGCGACGCCAGGAAGAAGATCGGGAAGAGCACGGAGCTCGCGACCGAGCCACGCCAGGTCTGGGCGTAGAACCTCGCGTGGTACCACCAGCTGCGCCTCCAGTTGGGCCAGCCGACGAGTTCGCGGGCCTCGGTCGTCACTCAGTCCACCAGCGATCGGCCCGTGAGGCGCAAGAAGACGTCCTCGAGGGAGCTGCGTCGAACCAGCGCGCTGACGGGGGCGAGACCCGCGGCGTGGACCTCGCGCAGGGTGTCGTCGCCCTCGTCGACGTAGAGCAGCACCCGGTCGGCCAAGACCTCGACGCGCTGGGCGAAGGGCGCGAGTCGTGCGTGGTACTCCTCGTGGGTGTCGCTGTCGAATCGAAGCTCAACCACTTCCCGGGTCGAGTGGCGGTCGATGAGATCGCGCGGGGTGCCCTCGGCGACGATGTGGCCCCGGTCCATCACGACGAGGCGGTCGCAGAGCTGCTCGGCCTCGTCCATGTAGTGGGTCGTGATGAGCAGGGTGACCCCCTCGCGCTTGAGCCGGTAGAGGCGGTCCCACAAGAGGTGGCGTGCTTGGGGGTCGAGCCCCGTCGTCGGCTCGTCGAGGATGAGCATCTCGGGCCGGTTGATGAGCGCGCGAGCGATGGTCAGGCGCCGCTTCATGCCCCCCGAGAGGTCGTCGACCTTGTCGTGCTGGCGCTCGAGGAGCTGGGTGAACTCGAGCAGTTCGGTCGCGCGTTCGCGTAACACCCGCCGGGGCAGGTCGAAGTAGCGCCCGAACATCTCAAGGTTGAGCCGCACCGAGAGCTCGAGCTCCAAGGTGTCCTCCTGGGGAACGACACCCAAGCGGCCACGGATCTCTGGTCCGTCCGAGCGCGGGTCGAGCCCGAAGATCTTGATCGTTCCCTCGGTCGGCTGCGAGACCGCCGAGACCATGCGCATCGTGCTCGTCTTGCCCGCCCCGTTGGGGCCGAGGAAGCCGAAACTCTCGCCGCGGCGCACCTCCAGGTCGACCCCGCCCACGGCTTCGGACTCGCCGAAGCGTTTGACCAAGTGATGAGCCTCGAGGATGGTAGGGGCCGTCAACGTCGCTCCGGGGTTGAGCGCGCGCACGAGAGGGTCGGCGCCGGTGACGTCAGTGCCGCGACCATTCCCCCCCTATGCGTGAGCCCCTTGGGCACTGGTGGCCACTCGTCGGATGCGACCGGTGCGCGACTCGTGGTGCGGCTCGACGCGGCGAGTCGCGCACCCCACGATACCGGCGGGGACTGACACCGCCGCTGCGACGAATGCCCGGGTGGGGCCGGCCACCGCGCGGCCGGTGGGCCGTGGCCTCGCTTGTGACCATCGGCCCATGGGCGGAGGCGGCGCGCGTCCTTAGCGTTGACGTGCATGGGTCGTGACGTGCCACGGACATCCGAGCGCGTCCTCGTCGCGTCGGGGAGTTGACGATGTCCGCGACGCGAGGCGACGTCGCCGACCCGGTACGACGCTTCGCCGCGACGGCGGCGGCGCTGGCCCTGATCGGCCCCGGCGTGATGGTCATGCTGGCCGACACCGACGCGGGCAGCGTGATCACCGCTGCGCAGTCCGGCGCGCGTTTCCGCTACGCGCTCATCGCTCCGGAGCTGCTGCTCATCCCCATCCTCTACCTGGTCCAAGAGATGACGGTCCGACTGGGACTGGCGACCCAGCGGGGCCACGGCGCGCTCATTCGCGAGACCTTCGGCGCGCGCTGGGCGGTGCTCTCGGCGGGGACGCTCTTCGTCGCGTGCGTGGGCGCGCTGATCACGGAGTTCGCCGGAGTGGCCGGCGTCGGCGCACTGGTCGGACTCCCCGCGTGGCTCTCGGTCGGCGCCGCGACAGTTGCGCTGGCCGCGCTGGTGCTGTTGGGAAGGTATCGCCGGATCGAGCACGTGGGTATCGCCGTGGGCGCGCTCGAGTTGCTCTTCATTCCCGCGGCGCTGGCGTCACACCCGCACGGCGGGGCCGTGCTCCACGACCTCGGCCACCCGCTGTACGCGAGTGGCACCTACCTCACGCTCCTCGCCGCCAACGTGGGCGCGGTGATCATGCCCTGGATGATCTTCTATCAGCAGGAGGCGGTCATTGACAAGGGGCGTCACGGCCTCGACCTTCGCCGGTCGCTGCGATCGGCCCGCCTGGACACCGCGGTGGGATCGGTGCTCACGCAGGTGATCATGGTGTCGATCATCGTGGTGACGGGCGCGACGTTGGGCGCCGCCCACCACGGCCAGCCGTTGCGGACCGTCGGCGACATCGCGTCGGCTCTCACGCCCTTCCTCGGGCACCGCGACGCGATTGTCTTCTTTGGGCTCGGAATGGTCGGCGCGTCGGTGGTCGCGGCCCTCGTGGTGACGCTCGCGGGCGCGTGGGGGGTCGCGGAGGTCCTGGGGTGGCGACACAGCCTCAACGACTCGCCGCGTCGCGCCGCCGGGTTCTACGGCCTGGCCGTCGCGGGGATCGTCATCGGCGCGCTCGCGGTCGTCGTGTCGCGCAACCTCGTCAGCCTGTCCATCGATGTCGAGGTGCTCAACGCCTGCCTGTTGCCGGTCGTCCTTGGCTTCCTGCTGGCGCTCGAGCGACGAGTGCTGCCACCGGACCTGCGAATGCGCGGCACTCGTCGGACGGTCACCTACACCCTCACTGCGCTGGTCATCTCCTTCGGAGCGGTGACCGCGCTCGTCACGGTGTTCCGCCTGTCGTGACCCGGACTGAGCGCCACGGGTCAGCGCCGACACGAACGTCGACGCGATTCGCGGCGGACGCGCTAGCCCGTCGCGCGGGTCGGTCCACCGGTATCCCACAGGTGCCCGAGGTCGACGACGACGGAGGTCGCGCCGACCGTGGCGATCGCGGGTCGCGCGGGCGCCTCCTCCTCAACGGATAGGTGGCTGCGGACCGCCTCGTCGACGAAGCGGCTGAGCAGCGCGTAACTGTGGCGGTCGTCTTGAGCGCGTCGGTGGTGGGGCATGCGCATCGGCGCGTAGAGGTGAAGGCGCTCGCGCGCGCGGGTGATCGCGACGTAGAAGAGCCGGCGCTCCTCGTCCAGACCGTCGCTCGACCCGAGAGCCATGTCGATGGGGATCACGCCGTCGATGACGTGGGGCACGTGGACGTCGAGCCACTCGAGTCCCTTGGCCGAGTGGATCGTCGAGATGACGACGAAGTCCTCGTCGAGGTGGGGCGGTCCCGCGAGGTCACTCGTCGACGCGGCCGGGTCGAGCGTGATCTCGGCGAGCCAACCCGACAGGTTTGACCGCGTCGACGCCGCGGCGACCAGTCGCTCGAGGTCGCCGAGGCGCGCCGGCGCGTCGACGTACTGCGCGATCACCAGCGGCCGCAGGGCCTCGAGCACCGCGCCGGCTCGCGCGTCGGCGAGCAGGTGAGTCCGCGCGTCGCGCAGGGAGGCGAGCGTCGACGCGAGCGCGTCGCGCGCGGCGGCGATGACGTGGACCACGAGGTCGGGCCACGCGTCGACGAAGTCGCGGCGGTCCTCGCGCAGGACCTCGAGCAGCGCGCGAGCCCGCGCGGTGCCGATCCCGGGGTGCAGTCGCAACACGCGATACCACGCAACCTCGTCGCGCGGGCTGTCGAGCAGGCGCGCCGCGGCGACGAAGTCGCGCACGTGGGCCGCGTCGATGAAGCGCAGCCCGCCGTACTTTCGGTAGGGGACGCGACGGGCACTGAGCTCGAGCTCGATGAGGTCACTGTGGTGGCCCGCGCGCACGAGCACCGCCTGCTCGCGCAGCGCGACGCCCTCCTCATGGGCGTCGAGGATTGCGTCGACGACGGCGCGCGCTTCACTGGGTGCGTCGTGGCAGTGCAGGAGACGCGGTCGAACCCCGGCCCCGCGCGCCGCGCTCAGGTGCACCGGGGGCCCGGCGTCGAGCGGTCGCACCGCGTTGGCGACGTCGAGGATTGGCTGGCGTGAGCGAAAGTTGGTTTCGAGGCGCACGACCCGTGCGTCGGGCCACTCGAGGATCAGCTCACGTAGGTGGCGCGAGTCGGACCCGCGAAAGCCGTAGATCGACTGCGCCTCGTCGCCCACCACCGTGAGGCCACGTCCCTGGGGGGCGAGGAGTCGCACGATGTCAACCTGAATCGCGTTGACGTCCTGGTACTCGTCAACCAGGACGTAGTCAAACGACCTCCCCGAGTCGGCGGCGTCCGCGTCGAGCACCGCGCGCCAGTGCAGGAGTAGGTCGTCAAAGTCGAGGACCCCGGCGTCTCGCTTGCGCGCGGAGTAGGAGCGAAACAGCGAGGCCATGGCCTCGACGTGGGGCGCGCACCAGGGGTACTCGACGGGGACGACCTCGCGCAGCGGCTGACCGCGGTTGACGCATCGCGAGTGGATCTCGGCCAGCGTGCTAGCGCGGGGGAATCGCTCGGAAACGCCCGCGAGGGCGTGGTCGGCCCGCAGCAGGTCCATGAGGTCGACCGACTCTGAGGGGTCAAGGATTGCGAAGCCCGGGGCGAGGCCGAGCGACTCCGCGCGCGCCGACAGGAATCGGTAGGCCACGGCGTGAAAGGTCCCGCCGTAGGGGAGGGTTCCGGCCCCCGCGACGTGGGCCGACGCCCGCGCGAGCATGTCGTCGGCGGCGCGGCGCGTGAAGGTCAGCAGCAGGATCCTCTCGGGTGCGGTGCCGCGCGAGAGCAGGTGGGCGAGGCGAGCGATGAGGGTGCGCGTCTTGCCGGTCCCCGCCCCCGCGACCACGACGAGCGGCTCGTCGCCGTGGGTCGCGACCTCCAGCTGGGCGTCGGTCAGCCCGTCGTCCCAGGTCCGCGAGGCGAGCACCGGACGAGTCTGGAGGGCGGCTGTTACACGTTGCGCGCGACGTCGCGAGCCCGTCTCGAGCGACGGCGTCGTCGAGCCGCCGACGCCGGCGTCGGGGGCCGTGACCGCGGTGG
>JBOGFU010000370.1:0-6322 GCA_050743545.1 Acidimicrobiales bacterium
GACCGCCGACGCCCACCACATCACCGCGCCCGACCCCTCGGGGCTAGGCGCGATCCGCTGCATGGAGCTCGCGCTCGCCGACGCCGAGGTCACCCCCGGCGAGGTCAGCCACATCAACGCCCACGGCACGTCGACCCCCCTCAACGACCTCGCCGAGGCCGTCGCCGTGCGCCACGTCTTTGGCTACTCGGTGCCGCCGGTCACGTCGATCAAGGGCCACCTGGGCCACTCCCTCGCCGCCGCGGGCGCGCTGGAGGGCGTCGCGTCGGTCGCCACGCTGCTCTCCCAGGCCATCCCCCCGACCGCGGGCACGACCAAGGTCGACCCCGAGATCGACCTCGACGTCGTGACCGGGGCGTCGCGCCCCGCCGACATCGACGTCGTGCTGTCGAACTCCTTCGGCTTCGGCGGCCACACCGGCTCGGTGGTCTTCCGCCGCTACGTCGCCTAGAGCCCGAAGAAGTCCCCCCGCCGGTCGACGAGGGTGTTGTCGTAGGCCCAGCGTGCGTGGGCGATGAAGTCCCCCAGGCGCACCGGGTCCTTGACCCCCGGCGCGGACTCGACCCCACTGCGCGCGTCGACCCCCCACACCGGGTAGTTCTGCACGACGTCGGCGACGTTGGACGACGTCAGCCCCCCCGACGCGACGAGGGGCGTGCGCACCGACTCGTCGAGGAACGCCGGCAGGCAGTCCACCAGCGAGCTGTGGTCGTCGGACTCGGGGAGCACCACGTAGTCGACCCCCGACGCGGCGAGCGAGTCGTCGACCACCCCCGTGCTGGGCAACGTGCGAAAGACCGTGTTGACGCGCTCGGCGATGTAGGCGAGCTGGTCCGGCGACGTCGAACCGTCGATCTGGACGGCGGAGAGCCCCAGGGTGTTGGCGACCTCGACGACGCGCTGGGGCAGCTCGTTGCGAAACGTGCCCACGGTCACCGCGCCGTAGGGCAGGCGTCGGATGACGTCGTGGACCAGGGACGTTGTCACCTGGCGCGGCCCCGGGGCGAAGTCGAAGCCCACCGCCGTCGCGCCCAGGCCGATCGAAAAGAGCGCGTCCTCCTCGGACGTGACCCCGGAGATCTTGATGAACAGGCCCTCGACGATGAGTCGCACTCGGTCACCTCAGGGCCCAGGCTACGCGCCGAGGCTGCGCCGCCCGGGTCGACTCACTCGGCGAGGACCGCCGACGCCGTTAGGCTTCGGCGCCTACGACCCAGGAGCCGCGCGTGTCCTCACCCGACCTGACCAACCAGACCGCCGTCGTCACGGGGGCGTCGAGCGGCATCGGCCGCGCGATCGCCGAGCGCCTCGGCGGGTGCGGCGCGCACGTCTACTTGAGCGGGCGCACCCGCGAGGCCCTAGAGGAGAGCGCCCAACGCATCGTCGACTCGGGCGGCCAGGCGACGATCGACGTCGCCGACGTGTGCCACCCCGACGCGGTGCGCGCGTTGATCGAGCTCGCCACCGAGGCGACGGGGCGCCTCGACATCTTGGTCAACAACGCGGGCTACACCGTGCTCGGCTCACTCCTCGACGGCGACGACGACGGCTGGCGCGCGATGCTCGAGACCAACGTCCTCGCGCTGTTGGTGGGCTGTCAGGCCGCGGTGCGTGCGATGCGCGCGACCAAGACCCCGGGCCACATCGTCAACATCTCCTCGGTCGCCGCGCTCGACCCCTCCTCGGGCGTCTACGGCGCGACCAAGCACGCGGTCAACGTCATCACCAACTCACTGCGCCGCGAGCTTGCCAACGACCCAATCCAGGTCACCTCGGTGATGCCCGGGCTCGTCGCCACGAACCTCGGCCGCTATAGCGACCCCGCGATCCTCGCCGGGATCGTGGCCGCGTCGGGCATCGACTACGAACTCACCAAGGGCGAGCGGATGCCCGACGCCATCCTGGAGGGCGCTCAGGCCGTGTTGAGCGAGATCATGATCCGCCCGGCCGACATCGCCGACGCGGTGCTCTTCGTCGTCGGCCAGTCGACCCACGTGGACATCACCGAGATGGTCATCCGGCCCAACAAGTCCATCGACTTCCAGGCGAGCGGCCCGCTAGGCGGTTAGTAGCGATACCGCGTCGTGCTCACCGTCGGTGAGGCTGCGGTGCGCGAACCCCAGCGCGAACACCACGCCGTCGCGCTCGACGCTCGACGTGACCCCCGACGGGCCCGCGGGTCCGGCCGCGCGCAGAACCGCGTCGATCGCCACGACGGACTCGCCGCGCGCGACCACGAGGCGAAAAGGCACGCGCGCGCCGCGCGAATCGAGGCGCGCGACGATCTCCTGACCCGGGTAGCAGCCCTTGGTAAAGGAGACCGTTTGCTCGACGAACGCCGCGCCGAAGGAGTGAGGGCTCAGCGCGCGCGCGTACTCATTCGCCCCCGGCCACGCCGCGTCGACTCGCTCGGCCAGCGTCGCAAAGCGACCGTCTGCTTCAGCGACGACCTCGAAGGTGCAGTCGACACGTAGGAGGAAGCGGCGCAGCCGCGTCAACGTCGCGTCCGCCAGGTCGCTCGCCACGACGAGGTCGTAGCCTTCGGGCGCGACGCTCACCGTGAGGTCGGCGATCACCGCGCCGTCGGGGCTCAGCACGAGCGCGGCTCGTGCGTCGACCCCGTCGAGGTCCTGGGTCAGCTGTCCCTGGAGGAACTCGCGCGCGTCCGCGCCGCGTGCCTCGATCCTCGACCACGCCAGGCGCAACTCGCCGTGGGGGTCACTCGACACACCAGTACGCTAGGCGCCGACCTCGCCCGACCAACCAAGGAACGCGCGTGACGCTACGCAGTGAACTCACGACCATCACGTCGTCGATGGAGGAGCTCTCCGCGCGCATCACCGCGTTGGTCGAGTCACGCGGCGACGTGATGTCGGCCGACGTCTACACCGAGCTCGTCGCCGCCGAGCGCACCGTCGGCGCGCTGCTGCGCCGGCTGGCGCGCGTCGCGGGGCGACTCGACTAGGCGCCGGTAGCCTTCCTCCATGCCCGGCCGCTGGCAGCGCACCCCCACCCTCACCCCTGACCAGCGCCTCGACGTGCTCAACCTGCTCAACCGCACCGAGGTCCGCCTCGGCCGCGAGGCGGTCGATGAGGGCCGGCGGCGCGTTGTCGTGCACGGCGGGGAGGGCGAACACTGGCTCTGCCACGACAACGGCGTGCTCATTGGCTACGCCCTGCTCATGGGCGAGGGCCGCCCGACGTTGGAGATGTGCGGGGGCGGGGTCGACGTCGACCTGTTAAGCGAGATCCTCGCGCGCCACGAGCACGTGGACTGGTGGACCCGGGGCAACTGGGACGGCCCCGAGGGCCACGTCGTGCGCACCCTGCAGATGCTCGCGGTGCGCCTGCCCGTGCCGGTGGTCGCCGTGCCCGCGGACGCGTCGCTGCGCATGTTCGAGCCGGGGCGCGACGAGTCGGCGTGGATCGAGCAAAACAACGCCGCGTTCGCCGACCACCCCGAGCAGGGCGCGTGGCGCGAAAGGGACCTCTCCGCGCGAACCCGCGAGCCGTGGTTCGACCCCTCGGGGTTCTGGCTGCTCGAGATCGACGGACGGCTCGCGGCGTCGTGCTGGACCAAGGTCCACGAGCTCTACCGCGAGCGCTACGGCGAGATTTACGTCATCTCGGTCCACCCGGACTTCCAGGGACGCTCGCTCGGTCGCGTGATGGTCACCCAGGGTCTCGACTCGCTGCGGCGAAAGGGCGTCTCCCAGGCGATCCTCTTCGTTGACGAGTCCAACGCGTCGGCGCGCGCGCTCTACGCGTCACTCGGCTTCGCGCTGGTGCGCGAGGACCAGCTCGTCCACTACGACCGCTAGGCGCCGACGAGTCGCCCCACGCCGAAGGTGACCGCCGCGGCGAGGCTCGCGACGAAGAGCTGACGGCTCGCCCAGCGCACCGCGCCGCGGCGGATGAACCGTCCGATGGCCGCGCCGATGCTGAGCGCGCCGACCGCGGCGAAGAGGATCGACCAGCCAATGTCGTTGCCCGACGACGACCACAGCCACGGCAGGAGCGGCACGAACGCGCCCAGGCTGAACGCGACCAGCGACGAGCCCGCGGCCGACCACGGCGATCCGGTCGCCGACGGGTCGACGCCCAGCTCCTCGCGCGCGTGGGTGCGCAGCGCGAGGTCCGGGTCGCGCATGAGGTCGTGGCTGAGGCGCGACGCGAGCTCGTCGTCGATGCCGCGTGAGACGAAGAGCGCGCGCAGCTCCTCGCGCTCAAGGTCGGGGCTCGCCTCGATCGAGCGACGCTCCATCTCGATCTCGTAGTCGAGGAGCTCCTTTTGGGCGCGCACCGAGATCCACTCCCCCGACGCCATCGAGAATCCGCCCGCGACCAGCCCGGCGAGGCCCGCGAGTCGCACCACGTCGTGGCCGGGGTTGGCCCCGGCGAAGCCCAAAATTAGCGAGACGTTGGTCACGAGGCCGTCGCTCGCGCCGAAGACCCCGGCGCGGAACCACCCGCCGGTCACCTTGCGGTGAGCCTCCCCGTGAAACGTCTCGGACACGGCGCCATCCTAGGTTCGCCTCCGAAATGCCCGAAGGCGACAACTAAGGTTGTCGCGGAGGACGAGATGAGCACGCACGTTTCGAGCATCGAGGAACTCAAGGCCCTCGTGGGCACCCACCTGGGTTACTCGGACTACCACGTCGTTACCCAGGATGCGGTCAATCAGTTCGCCGACGCCACGGGCGACCACCAGTGGATCCACGTCGACCCCGAGCGCGCGGCCCAGGGCCCCTTCGGCCGCACGATCGCCCACGGCTACATGACGCTGTCGCTCATCCCGATGCTCACGAGCGGGATGCTGCACGTCGACGGCGTGACGATGGGCGTCAACTATGGCTCCAACAAGGTCCGCTTCACGAGCCCGGTGCCCGTCGGCTCCGAGGTCCGCGCGGGGGTGACCCTGGTGTCGGTCGACGAGGTACCCGGGGGCGTGCAGATGACGACCGACGTCGTCGTCGAGGTCCGCGACGCGACCAAGCCGTCGTGCGTCGCCCAGGTCGTCTCTCGCCTCTACACCTGAGTGGACAGCGACCGCCTCCCCGAGGGCGACGAGAAGACCCGCCAGGTGCGCGCGATGTTCGACCGCATCGCGCCGCGCTACGAGCTGGTGAACCGTCTCATGACCTTCGGGCT
The DNA here is from genome assembly GCA_050743545.1 of Acidimicrobiales bacterium. Lineage (GTDB taxonomy): Bacteria > Actinomycetota > Acidimicrobiia > Acidimicrobiales > RAAP-2 > RAAP-2. The sequence continues at coordinate 5,152 of JBOGFU010000370.1, forward strand.
CGACGCGCGATGGCGGCGGCGCACCGTGGGTGACCTTCGCCTGCCCGCGGACTCGTTGGTCCTCGACGTCGCCGCGGGGACCGGCGACCTCACCAGCGAGCTCGCGCGCCAGGGCCAGCGCGCGGTCGCGACCGACCTCAGCTTTGGCATGTTGGGCGCGGGCCGCGAGATGCCCGAGCGCGTCCAGGCCGACGTCGCCGCGCTCCCCTTTCGCACCGGCGCGTTCGACGGCCTCACCTGCGGCTACGGGCTGCGCAACTTCACCGACCTCGCCGGGGCGTTCGCCGAAATGGCCCGGGTGATCCGCCCCGGGGGCCGCGTCAGCCTGCTCGAGGTCGACGAGCCACGCTCGGGGCCGCGCCGCTCGCTCTTTCGCCTCTGGTTCCGCCACGCGGTGCCAGTGATCGGCGGGCTGGTCTCGGACGGCTCGGCCTATCGCTACCTGCCGCGCTCGACCGCGTACCTGCCCTCGAGCGCGGAGGTCGTGGCGATGCTCAACCGGGCGGGCTTCAGCGCGGTCAACCACCGCTCCCTCATGGGCGGGCTGAGCCAGCAGTTCGTCGGAACGAGGGCCGGATGAGGTTCGTGCGACGTCGCGTCGACGGCGTCGACCCCGCGGCGCTGCGCACCCTGGGCGCGCGACACGGCTGGCTCGTCGAGTCGCGCGACGCGCTGCGCGTGGGCGCGGGCGACGCGCTCGACGTCATCGACCTGCCCGGCGACGCGGCGACCCCGGTGGCGAGCGCGTTGGGCCACCACGACCTCGTCGGCGACGAGGGACCGGTCGGCTCCGGGGTCGTCGCGTTCGCGTCACTGCCCTTCGACCCGACGGCGCCCGGGCGCCTCGAGGTTCCGCGCTACGTCGTGACGCGCACCCCCGACGGCGCGACGTGGGTGAGCTCGCCCGAGGGCGACGACGGCCTCGACTCGCTCCTGGGCGAGCCCGCGCCAACCCAGGAGCCCCAGAGCCTGCGCACGCTCACCTACCAGCCCACCGCCGAGGAGTACGCCCACCACGTCGCCCACGCCGTCGAGGTGCTGCGGCGCAAGGAGATCGACAAGGTCGTCCTCGCGCGCGCCGTGCTCGGCACGGTCCCCGACGCGATCGACGCCGCCGCGGTCGCCCAGCGGCTTCGCGCCCGCGAGCCGATCTGCACGATCTACTCACTGC
>JBOGFU010000371.1:0-6361 GCA_050743545.1 Acidimicrobiales bacterium
CCGTAGAGGGTCGAGTAGCCGGTCGCCAGCTCGGACTTGTTGCCCGTCGTGAGCACGATCGACCCGGTTGCGTTGGAGACCGCCATGAGCAGGACCCCGCGGATCCGGCTCTGGAGGTTCTCGTCGGTGAGCCCGGAGGGCGGGCCGTCGAGCGCACCGACTAGCGACTCGGCGAGGACCGAGTGCGCGGGCTCGATCGGAACCGTGGTCACCTCAACGTCGAGGCGTCGCCCGATCTCGAGCGCGTCGGCGAGCGACGACGGCGATGAGTATCGGCTCGGCATCGCGAGGCCCCGCACCGCCGCGGCGCCGAGCGCGTCGACCGCGAGGGTCGCGACCAGCGACGAGTCGATCCCACCCGAGAGCGCGATCACCGCCGAGCGAAAGCCGTTCTTCCTCAGGTAGTCACGCGTGCCCGTGACCAGCGCGTCGTAGATCTCTTCGACCTCCGCGAGGGGCTCGGCGACGTGGTTGAGCGCGTGCGCGCGAGCGCCGTCCTCGTCGCGCGCGTAACGCACGTCGAGGGTGACGCCCGCGCTGGACTCGCGCGCGTCGACGTCGACGACGAGGAGCTCCTCGCGAAACGCTCCCGCGCGCGCGATGACCTGGCCACGCGCGTCGACCACCGTGCTCTGGCCGTCAAAGACCAGCTCGTCCTGACCACCGACGAGGTTGACGTAGGCGATCGGCAGCCCGGTCTCGAGCGCGCGCGCCGCGAGCACGGCCTCGCGCTCGTCGCGCCGGCCGCGCGCGTAGGGCGACGCGTTGGCCACGACGATCAGGGTCGCGCCTTGGGCGGCCAACTCCGCCGCGGGCCCGTCGGCGGTCCACACGTCCTCGCAGATGAGCAGCCCCACCGCGACCCCGTTGACGTTGACGATCGTGTGCGGGCCGGTGCCCGGGACGAAGTAGCGGACCTCGTCAAAGACGTCGTAGTTGGGCAGCAGGCGCTTGACCGCGGTCGCCGCGACACCCCCGTCGTCCAGCGCGACCAGGGCGTTCGCGAGTCGGCTCAGGGGTTCGCGATGGACCTGGGCCCCCGCGACGTCGCGCGCGTCGGCCGGGCCGGCGAGGGAGAGCCCGGCCTCCTCGCTCACCACGGTGCCGACCAGCATCGGCGGCAGGTTGGTGGCCGCGGCGAGTCCCGCCAGCGCCGTCAACGACGCCTCGACGAAGCCCTCGCGCAGCAGCAGGTCCTCGGGTGGGTAGCCGGTGAGGCTCAGCTCCGGGGTCACGACCAGGTCGGCGCCGACGGTCGCGCCCTGCGCTCGAAACCGCCCCAGGGTCTCGACGTTGTCGTTTAGCCCCCCGACCACGGCGTTCAGCTGGGCCAGGGCGAGGCGCAAGACGGGCACGCGGTCAGCCTAACGGTGGCGCCCCGGCGACCCCGGGGCGAAACCTTTCACACGCGGTTAACACAACGGGGCCGTCGCGCGCCGCGCGCCGACCAGACTGGTGGGGTCGCGAACGCGGCGGGAGAGTTAAGGAGCAGCGTGTCGTATCAGGCCGAGTACATCTGGATCGACGGCACGGAGCCGTCGCGCGAGCTGCGCAGCAAGACCAAGATCGTCGCCGACGGCAAACGCCCGCCGATCTGGGGCTTCGACGGGTCGAGCACCAACCAGGCGACCGGCGACAAGTCCGACTGCGTGTTGCGACCGGTGTTCTCGTGCCCGGACCCACTGCGCGGCGGCACGGACGTGCTCGTGATGTGCGAGGTCCTGAGCGCGGACATGACCCCGCACCCGACCAACACGCGCGCCGCGGCGGCCGCCGCGGCGGCCAAATACGCGAGCTTCGAGCCGATGTTCGGCATCGAGCAGGAGTACACGTTCTTCAAGGACGGCCGCCCCTACGGCTGGCCCGAGGTCGGCTTCCCCGCGCCCCAGGGCCCGTACTACTGCGGCGTCGGCGGCGCCAAGATGCCCGGGCGCGAGATCGTCGAGGAGCACACGCTCGCGTGCATGAAGGCCGGGCTCGGCATCGAGGGCACGAACGCCGAGGTGATGATGGGCCAGTGGGAGTTCCAGGTCGGCGTGCTGGGCACCGTGGAGATCGGCGACCAGCTCTGGACCGCGCGCTGGCTGCTCAAGCGCATCGCCGAGGAGTTCGACGTCGACGTCAGCTTTGACGCCAAGCCGGTCATGGGTGACTGGAACGGCGCGGGCGCCCACACCAACTTCTCGACCAAGCAGATGCGCGCGCCCGGCGGCTACGGCGCGATCGTCGCGGGCTGTGAGGCCCTGGGCACCCGCGTCAAGGAGCACATCTCCAACTACGGCGTGGGGATCGAGGACCGCCTGACCGGCGCGCACGAGACCGCTCCCTACAACAAGTTCTCTTACGGGGTGTCCAACCGCGGCGCGTCGGTGCGCATCCCCGCGGCGGTCGCGCGAGACAAGCGCGGCTACCTAGAGGATCGTCGCCCCAACGCAAACGTCGACCCCTACGTCGTCGCGCGCCTCATGGTCGAGACCATCTGCGGCGCGGCCAAGCCCGCGCGCGCCGCGGCGAAGAAGGTCGCCGCGAAGAAGACCGCCAAGCGCGCGCCGCGCGCCGCCACGCGCTAGCCCGGCTGGTCCACCGCGGGGAGGTGGAAGAATGTCCCCCATGCAGTCGTCGGCCCAGTACGTGCTTCGCACCGTGGAAGAGCGCGGGGTGCGCTTCGTCCAGCTCTGGTTCACCGACGTGTTGGGCCGGCCCAAGGCCTTTCACGTCACCCCCGCCGAGCTAGAGGACGCGCTCGACCAGGGGATGACCTTCGACGGCAGCGCGATCGACGGGTTCAGCCGGGTGAAGGAGGCCGACGTGCTGGCCCGCCCGGACCTCACGACCTTCCAGCTCCTGCCCTGGTACGAGGGCGCGGGGGTCGCGCGGGTCTTCTGTGACATCACCAACATCGACGGCACGCCCTTCGAGGGCTGCCCGCGCCAGCAGCTTCGCCGAGTGCTCGAGGGCGCGCGCGCGAGCGGCTACACCTTCTTCGTCGCCCCCGAGGTCGAGTACTTCTACCTAGAGGACCTCGACGCGACCCGCGGGCCGCGCCCGATCGACCGGGGCAGCTACTTCGACCTGCTCGACGACGACGTGGGCAGCCAGCTGCGCCGGCGCACCGTGCTGACCCTCGAAGAGATGGGGATCGGCGTCGAGCACGCCCAGCACGAGGACGCCCCCGGCCAACACGAGATCGACCTGCGCTACACCGACGCGCTCACGATGGCCGACACCGTGATGACCGTGCGCTTCGTGGTCAAGGAGCTCGCCCGCCAGGCCGGGGTCGCGGCGAGCTTCATGCCCAAGCCCCTCGACGGCGTGCAGGGCTCGGGGATGCACACCCACCTGTCGCTGTGGCGCGACGAGCGCAACGCGTTCGTCGGCGACGGCCCCTACGGGCTGTCGGAGGTCGCCCAGGCCTTCGTCGCCGGGCTGGTCGTGCACGCGCCCGAGATCACCGCGATCACCAACCAGTGGGTCAACTCCTACAAGCGACTCATCCCCGGGCTCGAGGCGCCCACCGACGCGAGCTGGGCGCGCCGCGACGACGCCGCGCTGGTGCGCGTGCCGAGCGTCAAGCCCGGTCGCGTCGACTCGACGCGCGTGGAGTTCCGCTCCCCCGACCCCTCGGCCAACCCCTACCTCGCCTTCGCGGTCATCCTGGCCGCGGGGCTGCGCGGGGTCACCGGCGGCTACGAGCTCCCCGACGAGGGCAAGCCCGTCGCCGCGCTGCCCCAGAGCCTCGCCCAGGCGCTCGACCTCATGGAGACGTCGGACCTGCTCTTCGAGACCCTCGGCGCCCACCAGGTCGAGTGGTTCCTGCGCAACAAGCGCGCGGAGTGGGACGCCTATCGGGGCCAGGTCACCGCGTTCGAGCTGGGCCGCTACCTGCCGCTGCTGTGATCGACGTCGTCCTGTGCGTGCCCTCGTGCGAGGGGCCGGTGCGCAAGGCCTTCGAGGTGACCGGGGTCACCCCCGCGGTCGCCGCGTCGGGGCGCCTCAACGAGGTCGCCGCGCTCGAGCCGGTCGACGGCTATGCGGGCGCGGTCATCAACGCGAGCGCGGTGCCCTTCGCCGACGCGATGAGCCTGTGTCGCGCGCTGCGCGCGCGCGAGCGCGGAGTCGGGCCGATCATCCTGCTGGTCGACCACTACCAGCTCGACGACCTCAGCTTTCGTGAGGACCTCTTCGACGACTTCGTCGTCGGGCCCTTTGACGTCGCCGAGCTCGCCACGCGCCTGCGCCACCGCCTGCGGCGCGCGGGCAACGAGTCGGTCGCGCCGCGCGTCGAGCACGGCCCACTGGTCATGAACCTCGAGACCTACCAGGCGGCAATCGCCGGTCGGGTCATGGACCTCACCTACATGGAGTACGAGCTGCTGAGGTTCCTCGCGACCAACCCCCACCGCGTGTTCACGCGCGAGACCCTGCTGAGCCGGGTGTGGGGCTACGAGTACTACGGCGGCGCGCGCACGGTGGACGTCCACGTGCGACGACTGCGCGCCAAATTGGGCGAGGAGCACGCCCACCTCATCACGACCGTGCGCTCGGTGGGCTACAAGTTCGGCGTCGACGACGCCCGCGGGGACTAGGCCGGCTTGTGGGCCCAGAGCTCGACCTCGGCGCGCGCGCCGAAGGGGAGCTGGTGGACCGCGACCGCGCTGCGCGCGGGGCGCGGCGCGGCGAAGGCCTCGACCCAGACCTCGTTGCACGCGCCGAAGTCGGCCATGTCAACCAGGAACAGCGTGGCCTTGACGACGTCGGCCAAGGTCGCTCCGGCCTCGGCGAGCACCGCGGTCGCGTGCACCAGCGCCTGGCGCAGTTGGTCGGCGGCGGTGCCGTCGATCAGTTTGGGGCCCTTGTCGCCCGGGACGAGTCCGAGCTGGCCCGAGATGACGACGAGGTCCCCGGCGCGCCGCCAGGGTGAGTAGGGACCGACCGGGGTCGCCACTCAGCTAAAGGAGTTGCCGCAGCCGCACGTGCGCGAGGCGTTGGGGTTGGTGATGTGAAAGCCCGCGCCCTGCAGCCCGTCGGTGAAGTCGAGGGTGGAGCCGGTCAACAGGTCCGCGCTCGCCTGGTCGACGACGACCTTGACCCCGGAGAAGTCGCGCACGACGTCGTCGGCGGCGACCTCGGTGTCGAAGTACATGTCGTAGTTGAAGCCCGAGCAGCCGCCCGGCTTGACCGCGACGCGCAGCGCGAGCGACTCTTCGGCGCCCTCGGCGGCGATGAGCTCGGCGACCTTGGTGACGGCGACCTCGGTCAACGTGATGGGGTCAAGCGCGTCGCGCTGGATTCGGCTGGTGATGGTCACGTTCGACATGGCGCTCCTTCGACCCGCCCATCGTAGTGGCGAACGACGGGCGAACGGCCCCTCACCCCGGCCGGTAGCGTCGGCGCGTGACGCACGCCGAGGACCTGCGCGCCCGTCTGGGCCACGTTCTCGACCCCGAACTCGGGGCCCCGATAACCGAGCTCGGCATGGTCGGCGCCGTGGACGTCGCCGACGGCGCCGCGCGGGTCGAGGTCGCGCTCACCATCGCGGCCTGCCCACTGCGCGGCCAGATCGAGCGCGACGTTCGCGAGGCGGCCCGCTCGGTCCCCGGGGTCGAGACGGTCGAGGTCGTGACCACGGTGATGGGACCCGACGCGCGCGCCGAGCTCATGCGGCGCGCGCGTGAGATCGCCCAACGCGCCGCGCCCCAGACGTCGGTGCCCGCCCAGGTGCCCGTGCTCATGGTCGCGTCGGGCAAGGGCGGCGTGGGCAAGTCGTCAGTCGCCGCCAACCTGGCGTGCGCGCTCGCGATGACGGGACGCGTCGTGGGCGTGCTCGACGCCGACGTGTGGGGGTTCTCCCTCTCGCGCCTGCTCGGGGTCACGGGCGACGTGACCGCGCGCGCGGGCAGGATGATCCCGCTCGAGCGCACCATGGGCGCGGGCGCCGTGCGCCTGCTTTCCATGGGGCTGCTCGCCGACGAGGACCGCGCGCTGCTCTGGCGCGGGCTCGTGGTTCAGAAGGCCGTCGCGCAGTTCATCGAGGACGCCGACTGGTCGGGCATTGAGTACCTCGTTATCGACACCCCGCCGGGGACGGGCGACGTCGCGATGACCCTCGCGCGCCTGCTGCCCCAGATGGGTCAGCTCCTCGTGACCACGCCCGCGCCCGCGGCCCAGCGCGTCGCCGCGCGCGCAGCCGACTTCGCGCGCAAGTCGAACATCCGAGTCCTCGGGGTCATCGAGAACATGAGCGCGCTCACGTGCGCGTGCGGCGAGCGACACGCGCTCTTCGGCGAAGGTGGCGGGCAACGCCTCGCCGCCGACCTCGGGGTCCCGCTGTTGGCCAGCATCGCCCTCGACCCCGCGGTGT
>JBOGFU010000372.1:0-3678 GCA_050743545.1 Acidimicrobiales bacterium
CGTCGCCACGGTGGCCACGATGGGCATCCCCGTCGTCGTCGAGGTGACGCGCCATCTGGGGCTCGATCAATACGTCATCTTGCACAAGACGCCCAAGATCCACCTGGCCGACGCGGTGAGCGAAAGCGTGCGCTCGATCACCACGGACGCGCCCCAACGCCTGCTCTTTGACCACGCGCGCGTCGGTGACGTCGCGGGGCGACGCGTCGCGCTCGTCGACGACGTCATCTCGACGGGGGGCACGACGGGCGCCGCGCTCCGCCTGCTGCGTCGCGTCGGCGCCGACGTGGTCGTCGTGGGCACGTTGGTCACCGAAGGCTCGCGCTGGCGCGACGCGCTGGGTGAGGACGCCGAGCGCGTGCGCGCGCTGGGGTCGCTGCCCCTGCTGCGGCCCGACGGCGCGGGCGGACTCGTCGAGGATTGGGTCGGCTAGCGCGACGCTGCCTCGAGCTCCTTCTGGCGCGTGACCTGGCGCGCGACCGAGCCGCGGGCCAGGACGAAGTACACCAGCGCCCCGACGATGATCCCCGCGAAGGTGGAGAAGTCGGCTCCGCCGTACCAGCCCGCGGTGCACGACCCGTGGACGAGCTTGCCCGCGCACGCCGCGCCGTAGTGGTTGGAGATGGGCGTCATCCAGTGGAACGGGAAGTTGACCGGCGGCGGCGCCTTGGAGAACGCCGTGGTGGCGACGACGAGCCCGACGACGAACGCGACAATGGCGCTCCAGTTAACCCCGGACGAGCCCGTGTGATAGAGCGACCCCGGGTCGGTGCGCTGGAGCTCGGCGGCGTTGTAGCGGTAGCGGCGCATGAGCCAGTCGACGACCATGATGCCGAACCACGGCGCGATCCACACGATGATCACCCCCACGAACTCCTTCATGTAGAGCGAGAAGGTCGACTGGAACTCGGCCCAGATCGTCAGCCCGCACGCGATGAAGCTGTCGAGCACGACCGCCTGATAGCGCTTGAGGCGTAGCCCCATCGCTTGGAGGGACACCCCCGAGGAGTAGAGGTCCAGTGAGTTGATCCCGAAGAGCTGCACGATCGCGAAGATGAGGAAGACCACGACGACCCAGCTGGGGATGACGTGCTGGCCGTGCAACGCCTCGAAGGGGTTGGCGCCGTTCCAGGCGGCGAACTCCGACGACGACGACAGGAAGGTGAACGTGACCGCGCCGAGGGTCATCATGATGATCTCGGGCAGCGCGGTGGCGAGGAACATCCAGCCGACGATCGCGCCCTTCTTCGAGTCGCGAGGCAGGTAGCGCGTGTAGTCGTTGCCGCACTCGGTCCAGCCGAGCCCCGACAGCGCAATCGTGAAGGCGAGCCCCGCGGTGTAGAGCTCCCAGTTCTGGAACGTGCCCTTGAAGCTCGCCGACCCGTGGCGCAGGTCGTAGACCGCGAGCAGCACGAAGATCGCGCCGAAGGGGATGATGAGCGCGCGCAGCACCTTGACCATGGTCGCGTGGCCGAGGTAGGGCATCACCGCCTGGATCGCCGCGGCGACGACGATGTAGATGACCTTGTCGGTGGACGACACGTGGAGCCCGGCCATCTGCGAGAGCACGATCGCCGCGCCAACGATGAGGATGAGGCCCTCGGTCTCGAAGCCCAACTGGGTCAGCCAGTTAAAGACGCTCACCAACCTCGAGCCCCGGCTCCCGAAGGAGGCGCGGCTGATGGTGAACGCCGTGGTGCCGGCCTCGGGGCCCTGGAGCGAGGCCACGCCGAGCAAGAGGTACGACACGTTGCCGATGACGATGATGCTGAAGGCCGTCCAGAAGCTGAAGCCGAACCCCATGAGCAGCGCGCCGTAGATGAAGTACTCGACGTTGATGGACGTACCGGCCCACAGCGCCCCGATGTTTCGCGCGGTCGCCCACCGCTCACTCTCGGGGATGTAGTCAATTCCGTGCTGCTCTACACGAAACGGCTGGTCCTCGGTGGACCCATCGTGAGAATCCAACGTTGACGCCACGTCGTGGCCCTCCCCCCGTCTGAGCCCCGCTCCGACAAAGAGGCAATCTGTACGCGGCCAGTATGCCCGACCGGCGGGCGGCGGGGTCGCCTCTCGACCCTCGAAAATGGGTCGACTCTGAGGCCGCGCACAGGTGGGCCACAGGTTCACCCGGGAAGATGGCCGTGCCGCGAGAGAGCTCGGGCGAACCGCGCACAGAAAGGCCCCCCATGACCCGCTCGACGTTGAAAGGTCTCGCCCTGCGAGTCACTGTCGCCACGGCGCTGTCCTTGGGCCTGTTGGCGCTGGGCGCTGGCGTCGCCGGCGCGTCCAGCTCGCACCACACGCGCCACGGCCACGCCAGCGGCGCCTCGAGCGGCGCGGTCTGCGGGGTCGCGTCCGCCGTGTCGACGACGTCGCTCACCGTGACCGACCACACGGGCACCGCGACCGCGTTCGCACTCGACACCTCGACCACGGTGTCGCTGGGGGCCACGGCCTCCACGTCGGCCGCGCTCGCCAACGGTGAGCGGGTCTGCGTGACCCCCTCGACGTCGACCGCGACCACCGCGGGGGCCATTCGGATTCGCCTCGAAGCCGTCAGGGGCAAGGTGAGCGGGGTCAACGGCAACACGATCAGCGTTCAGGAGCACAACCTGCTCACCGACAGCGTGGTGGTCAACTCGGCGCCCACCGGCCCGACGACCTACACCAAGGGCGGCGCGAGCGCAACCCTGGCCGACGTGACCGTCGGTGAGACGATCAGCGCCACCGGGGTGACCGACACCACCAACAACGTCCTGGACGCGATCAGCGTCAAGATCGCGAGCGGGGTGAAGACCGCCCACGTCTGGGGCGAGGTCGTCAGCGTCTCCGGCAACAACATCACGGTCACGCTGCCCGACGGGCTCGACGTGACGGTCACCGTCGGGACGACGACGTACAGGAAGGACGGCGCGGCCGCGACCCTGGCCGACGTCACGGCCGGTGAGTGGATCCTCGCGGCCGGTTCGGTGGACACGACCGCCAACGCGCTAGACGCAACGACGGTGTGGATCAGCACCGCCAAGAAGGGCGGCGCGCACGCCAGTGGATCGGGGAAAACTCCCCAGTTCCGCACGTCACTGGGCGTGGGTGCCTCCTTCGGTGGATTGGGCGCGCCGTGGGTCGGCGGGCGTCACAGTCGCGGGAGGCACCGCTAAGTCCCGCTAGCGGTCGCTCTCCACGGGACCCGGGCGTAGGCCCGGGTCCCGTCGCGTTGGCGCGTTGGCGCGGGGCTGACCCGTTGTGCGCAGGGGTTCTTGCTATGTTTCCCCGTTAAGGGAGGGCGGGCACGAGGTCGGCCCTTCGGGGGGAAAGCAGGACCAGATGCCGTCAACGTTCGATCGTCGATCGTTCCTCACTCACTCGGCCGCCACCATCGGCGGCGTCGCGATGGCCGGGACCGTGGTCGACGAGCTCCTCGCGACGGCCGCGGGAGCCACGGTCGGAATCACCAAGGGCAAGCCCAAGATGGGCGGAACCCTGAAGGTGGGCCTGCTCTCTGACGTGCCCAACTACCACATCTTTAACGGCGCTCAGGGAAAGATGGACGCGTCGGGCTTCTGCGTCGCCAACGCGCTCTACGACGCGCTCTTCGTCGCGTCGTCCACCGGCAAGACGTGGCTGCCCATGCTCGCTCTCTCCGCGACCCCCAACGCCAACTACACGGTGTGGACG
>JBOGFU010000373.1:0-6559 GCA_050743545.1 Acidimicrobiales bacterium
GTGCGCTGAGACTCGAGGCGCGCCTCGCCACGGCGCTCGCGGGGGTGGCGGCGGCGGTCCTCTCGGCGAGCGCGTGGTGGTGGCAGCTCATGGTCGAGCGAGCGCCCTCGTTCTTTGGGGGCGTCGCGCCGGGTCGGTCGGCGTCGGCGCTGACCCCTCAGGTCGTGGCCACGTTGGCCGTCATGGCCCTGGCGCTCGTGACGTGCGCCTACGGCGTGTGGCGCATCTCGAGCGCGGGTCGCGACCCCGCGCGGGGCTAGCGGATGAAGAGGAACGCGCCGCCGCTCGCGGCGAGATACCCGAGCGCGCCGAGGTAGAAGAGTCTCTCGACGAGTCCGAAGACCCGTCGGCCCCCGGGGACCACGGCGACGACGACCATCGCGCCGAGCGACGCGCCCATGACGATCGCCCACAAGGTCGACGCGTTTCGCAGCCCGTCCCAGCCGGGGACGTTCTGAAGGAGTCGCGACGAGCGCAGCGCGGCGTCGCTGACGCCGACGAACGCGACGATCGCCAGTAGGCCGTGGGTGCGGCCGGTCGACGTTCGCTCCGCCCCCGGGGCGTCCATCGGGTACCACGAAATGGCCGCGCGCGCGGCGGCGGCGGCGAGCAACAGGGCGACGATGACGCCGTGGCCCGCGCCGTGCCACGCGGCGGCGACGGCGACCCCGAGCGCGGCGAGCGACGTCGCCATCGCGATGGTCTGCACGCGGTAGCCGACGCGCCGATCGGTGATCCCGTACTGACTCACCGCGTTGCGGATCGGCGAGAGTCCCGTGCGGGCGACGTGCAGGTAGACGAGCGCGCCGACCGTGGTCGCGACCCCCGCGAGCACCACCGCGCCGAGGACGTGATCAGCGTCGTTGAGGTGGGGGGCGTAGGCGGCGAGGGTCACGGTCTCTCCATCGTGGCTGGGACGAGCCGAGTATAGGCAACCAAGTTGCCTAATGCTAGGGTCGGTGCGTGGAGCGCGCCAACGACCCGGTGCTCTTCGGCGATCGACTCGCGGTGGCCCGTCGCACCTGGGTCGCCGCGATGGGCGACGGCCTGGCCCAGCGCGGCTACCGCGACTACCGGCGCAGTGACGCCTTCGTGGCGCGACGTTTGGTGGCGGGGCCCCTCGCAGTGGGGGGTCTCGCTGGTCCGCTGGGAACGACGCGCCAGGGCGCGCGCAAGATGGTGGCCGGCCTGGAGGAGCGGGGACTCGCGCGCACCACTCGCGACCCCGACGACGGGCGCAGAGTCCTGGTGACGCTCACCGCGTCGGGAAAGCGCTACGCGCGCGCGGTGGCGTCAACGATCGACGAGCTTCACGCCACGGTGGCCCGTGACGTCCCGGCGGGCGAGCTCGCGAGCGCCGGCCGGGTCCTTCTCCGTGTCGCCTCAGCCCTCGAGCAGACTCGCGACGAGGGGGGGCTCACGTGAAAGTGGCGATACTGGACGACTACTTCGACACGCTGCGGTCTCTGGAGTGCTTTGGGCTGCTCGCCGACCACGACGTGACGGTTCTCACGCGTCACGTCGACAGCGTCGACGAGCTCGCGCGGCTCCTAGAGGGCGTCGGGGCCCTGGTGCTCATTCGGGAGCGAACGGCGGTGACCGCCCAGCTGCTCGAGCGCCTGCCCGACCTCGAGCTCATCAGCCAGCGCAGCGTCTTTCCCCACGTCGACGTCGATGCCTGCACGCGCCTCGGGGTTCTCCTGTGCTCGGACCTGCACGCCGCAACGGCGTCGGTCGCCGCGGCCGAGCTCACCTGGGCGCTGGTCCTGGCCGCGTCGCGCCAGATCCCGGCCCAGGCGGCGTCGCTTCGTGCGGGGACGTGGCAGTCGGGGGTCGGTCGCTCACTCTCCGGGCGCACCCTCGGCGTCTACGGCTACGGGCGCATCGGGCGCGTCGTCGCCGGCTACGGCGCGGCGTTCGCGATGCGCGTCGTGGTGTGGTCGAACGAGTCGTCGCGTGAGCGCGCGCGGGCCGACGGCGTTGCGGTCGCCGTGACACGCGACGAGCTCTTTGAGGGCTCCGACGTCCTCACCGTCCACCTCCGACTGGTCGACGCCACGCGCGGGGTCATCTCCGCGCGCGACCTGGGGCTGATGAAGCCCGACGCCCTCTTCGTCAACACGAGCCGCGCCGGACTCGTCGAGCCCGGCGCGCTGGTCGAGGCGCTGCGCGCGGGGCGGCCGGGCGGGGCCGCGGTCGACGTCTTTGACACGGAACCCCTCACCGATCCCGCCGACCCGCTGGTCAGCCTGGAGGGAGTCATCGCGACGCCCCACATTGGCTACGTGACGCGAGAGGAGTGGGAGCTGCAGTTCCGCGACGTCTTTCGCCAGGTCAACGACTACGCCGCGGGCTCGCCGACCAACGCGGTCAACCCCGAGGCGCTGCTACGACGCCCCTAGGTCGCGCACGCCGAGGTCGGCGAGCGCGGTGCGCGCGGCGCCCACCCCGCACATCCCGTGGACCCCGCCGCCCGGTGGCGTCGCCGACGAGCAGAGGTAGAGCCCGCGCGCGGCGCGGTAGGGGTTCCACTGGACGGTCGGGCGAAAGACCAGCTGTCGCAGGTCGCCCGCGCCGCCGTTGATGTCGCCCCCGACGTAGTTGGGGTTGTAGGCGGCGAACTGGGACGCGGTGGTCGTGGTCCGCGCGACGACGACGTCGCGAAACCCCGGCGCGAAGCGCTCGACCTGGGCCTCGATCCGCTCCGTCACGTCGACGTCGGACCCCGAGGGGACGTGGGCGTAGGCCCACAGCGTCGAGTGGCCCTCGGGCGCCCGAGTGGGGTCGACGACGCCCGGCTGGACCACGATCACGAAGGGCCGCTCGGGGTGGCGCCCCGCGGCGACGTCGGCCTCCGCGGCGGCGATGTCGTCAAAGAGCCCGCCCACGTGGACCGTCGTCGCGCGAGCGCACTCCGGCGCCGACCACGGCACGGGCGCGTTGAGCGCCCAGTCGACCTTGCAGACCCCGGGGCCGTAGCGGTAGCGCGACGCGCCGCGGCGGTAGCGCGCGCCCACGCGTGTTCCGGCGACGTCGGTCAGGGTCGCGACCGACGTGTCGAAGAGGGTCGCCGCCGCGGGGGGCAGGTCGCCCGCGGCGCGCACCCACCGCCCGCACTCGACCCGCCCGCCGGCGTCACCCAAGAGCTCGACGAGTGCGCCGACCAGCGCCGCGCTGCCGCCCTCGACGACGGGCCAGCCGTCGGCGTGCGCCGACGTCGCGAGGAAGAGCCCGTAGCCCGCGGTCATCGCGCGGTCGAGGGGCATCATCGCGTGCGCGGCGATCCCACCGACCATCGCGCGCGCCGCGTCGCCCGAGAAGCGCGCGGCGAGGTGTCGCGCCGACCCCAGGCCGTGGCGCGCGAAGTGGGCGAGCCCGCCCAGGTGGCGCGGCGGGGTGCGAATCGGGGCGAGGAGCGTCGCGGCGAGGGTCGGCGCGTGCTCGACGAGGGGGCGAAGCAGCGCGCGGTAGGCGGGGCCGTCGACGCCCAGCCCCGCCGCGGTCTCGTCGACGGACATCGTGAGCGCGGCGGCGCGTCCCCCCCCCAAGGGGTGGGCCAGCGCCACCGGCGCGCGCCGCAACGCCACGCCGTGCGACGCGAGGTCGAGCGACGCGTAGAACGGCGACAGGCTGAGCAGCGACTGGATCGTCGAGCAGACGTCGTGGCGATAGCCCGGCGCCGTGACCTCGGCGGTGCGACAGCCGCCGCCCGGCTCGCTCGCGCCTTCGAGCACGGTGACGTCGAGCCCGGCGCGCGCCATCACAATCGCCGCGGCCAGGCCGTTGGGGCCCGAGCCCACGACGAGCGCGTCGCGGCTCACGCGTCGAGGACGAGGGTCTCGGTCGCGACGACGACCCCGGGGTCGCCGGCGACGCGCGCGGCGATGGAGTCGAGCTCGTCGTCGGTGCGGTCGGGTCGGTGGTGGAAGAGCACGGTCGTCGCGCACCCCGCGCGCCGCGCGAGGCCCACCACGTACTCGACCGCGGCGTGGCCGAGGAACGCGTCGCGCTCGACCTCCTCGGCGGTCATGAACGAGTCGTGGATCAGCACGTCCGCGCCGGAGGCGAGCTCCATCGCCGCCTCGTGGTACTCGCCCCAGCCCTCGGGCCCGGGGCCAACGTCGGTGGGGCAGTGGTCGGGCAGGTAGGCGACGACGCCGTGGCCGTCGCTCACGCGGTATCCGAAGGTTCGCCCGCCCTTGTGGGGGACCTGTCGCGCCACGACCTCGAACCCCTCGAGGTCGACCGGGCCCTCGCGCAGCGCGCTGAAGCTCCACGACCCGCGCAGCTCGTGCGGACCGACGGGAAAGTGGGGCGGGCTCATCCCGCGCGTGAGCGCGGCGAGCGGCTCCTCGCCGATCTCGGACTCGGGCAGCGCGACGTGGACCCGCGATCCCTCGCGGTCGCCGCTCGAGAAGAAGGGCAGTCCGTGCAGGTGGTCCCAGTGAAGGTGGCTCAGCAGGATCGTGCCGGCGAATGCGCCGTCGCACAGCGCGCTCGCGCGCCGGATGCCCGTGCCCGCGTCGAGGATGAGCGTCGGCGCTCCGTCGCCTCGGCTCACCGCGACGCACGACGTGTGGCCGCCGTAGCGCAGGTACTCGGCGCCCGGCGCGGGGGTCGACCCGCGTACGCCGAGGAAATGGAGGCGCACGCGGTCAGTCCGACGAGTCTTCGCGTCGATGGTCCTCCGCGAGCTCGTCGAGCGACGATCGGTCGAGTGACGCCGCGGGGACCGCGGCGAGTTTGCACGCGGTGACGGCGACGAGCGACGACGTGCGCCGTCCGCCCTCTAAGAACGCGCGCTCGCCGAGCAGCGCGCCCGGGCCGTACTCCGCCAGGGGCTCGCCGTTGGCCTCGACGCGCACGACCCCGTCCAAGACGAGGTAGACGTCGGTGCTCGCGTCACCTTGGGAGACGAGCGTCGCGCCGGCCCTCACGCGGCTCAGTCTAGGTTTGGCCGCGCCGTGCATGAGTTGGTTGGAGAGGCAGCGCTCGAGCGCGGACTCGGCGACGGTGACGAAGGACTTGGAGCCCTCGTCGCCCCACGGGGTTCCCTTGCCCCAGCCCTTGCGGTACCACTCCTTGAAGTCGATGAGCCCCGACTTGGCGGTGAGCTCGCCGTCGGCGCCGTAGACCCAGTGGCGCGGGAAGTGGCTCGCCTGGGTCATCGATGACTCGGCGCGCCCGTCGGCGAAGAGGGTGAGCGAGAGCTGGGTCCACGCGAGCGGCGCCTGCCACTGAACGAAGGGGGGGCGGTTGATCCGTCGCGGCGCGGGCATGCCCGTGCGCCCGCCGGCGGTCTGGGTGAAGCGCACCCAGCCGTCGCCGCGCTCGGGCTCGGGCTGGATGTCGGGGAAGGGCACGGCCTCGAAGTGGTGGGTCACCGGGCCGAGGCGCACGGTGGTCGAGCCGATCATCCCGCCGCCGTCGTAGCCCGCGGCGGTGATGGCGCCCGCGTCGTCGACGTCGATCCACGCGGAGAGGCGGTTGGCGAAGCGGAAGCGGTCGGCGTCGCGCAGCTCCTCGAGGCTCGCGAGGGTGTCGGGCGGGGCCTCGTCGTAGTGGGCCATGCCCACGTCGAAGGGGAGGCGGGTCCCGCCGGCCACGGCCTCGGACGGGATCCACGAGATGGAGGTGATGGAGCTGGTCTGTCGCATAGGCCCAGCGTGGTGCCCGGGGCCCCAACGGCCCAGTGTGCTGGCCTTCGACCCCGGGGGGCCTAGCACCCCTCGCTGACGGGGGATGGCCCTCTGGCTGAGCGCGCGCCGTCGGGCGAAGATGACCCCGTGAGCGACGCCACGATCACGGTCTTCCTAGCCGACGACAACCTCCTCGTGCGCGAGGGGGTCAGGGCGCTCCTCGACTCGCACCGCGACCTCACGGTCATCGGGGTGGCCCAGGACTACGACTCGGCGGTCGCGGGGGCGGTCGAGCTCGCGCCCCAGGTGCTCGTGACCGACATCCGGATGCCGCCGTCGTTCCATCGTGAGGGGATCGACGTCGCCAAGGAGGTTCGTCGGCGCCACCCGGGCACGGGGGTCGTCGTGCTCAGTCAGTACGACGACCCGGAGTACGCGGTCTCGCTGCTCTCAGAGGGCTCGGCCGGCTACGGCTACCTCTTAAAGGACCACGTCGCCGAGGGCGACCAGCTCGCCGACGCGATTCGCACCGTCGCGACCGGGGGTACCGCGCTCGACCAGACGATCGTCCAGATGCTCGTGCGGCCCATGACCGCCGACGGCGTGCTGGACGCCCACGAGGAGGCGCTGCTCAACCAGATCGCCGAGGGCCGCACGATCAAGGCGATCGCCGCGGTGAGCGGTCAGCCGCCGGCCGCGGTCGACGCCGAGGTCGAGGAGGTCTTCTTAAAGCTCGCCCAGGGGGTGAGCGCGGGCAACCGCGGCGCGCTGAGCCGCCTGCGCCTGCTCCACCAGGCGATCGTCGATCGCGAGGAGCAGGGCGAGACGCTCTCCCGCCTCCTGCCCGGAGGCCTCGCCGAGAAGCTGCGCAGCGAGGGCAAGCACATCGGCGAGAGCGAGGAGGTCGAGGTCACCGTCCT
>JBOGFU010000374.1:0-3105 GCA_050743545.1 Acidimicrobiales bacterium
GCGCCGCGGCGCGCGCGACCGAGAGGATCGTGCCCTCGACCGGGCGCAGCACGGCCTGGCGCGCGAGGTCGTCGGCGTGGGCCAGCGACGTCGCGAGCTGGTCGGGACCGACGCCCTCGACGGCGCGCCACTCCTCGACCAGGCCGCGCAGGAGCTGCGAGAGGATGACCCCGGAGTTGCCCCGCGCGCCCATCAACGAGCCGTGGGCGATTGCCTGGCCCACCTCGGCGAGGGTCGCCATCGGGCCGAGGAGCTCGAGCGCCGCGACCACCGACTCCACCGTCAGCGTCATGTTGGTGCCGGTGTCGCCGTCGGGGACGGGGTAGACGTTGAGGCGGTTGATGACCTCCCGGTGGTTGCGCAGCAGCGTCGCGTAGGTCGCCAGCACCGCCCTCAGGTCCGCCGCGGACAGCGTCGTGGGCGTCGTCATCGCAGCCGATGCTACAATGGTCGTTCGCGTTTGACCCCGGGCACACCGGGTCACCACCCGGGCAAAGGACCTCGATCATGGCTGCAGTCTGCGACCTGTGCGGCAAGCAGCCGTCGTTCGGGATGAACGTCTCTCACTCGCATCGACGCACCAAGCGCCGCTGGAACCCGAACATCCAGCGCGTGCGCGCGCTGGTCAACGGAACCCCGCGCCGCCTCAACGTGTGCACCGGGTGCATCCGCTCGGGCAAGGTCACCAAGCCCGCGCGCCGGAGCGTCGGCGCCTAGCTAGAGCCGGTGCTGGTAGCCCCGACGCTCTAAGCCCACGCCGCCCAGGGTCCTCGTCGCGCGGTCGGCGACGACCCGACCGATCGTGATCGGCTCGCGCAGCCCGCGGTCCGCGAAGATCATCCGCAACCGAGCCGCGTCGCTCGTCGCGATGAGCAGCTCGTAGTCCTCACCACCGCCCACCGCCTCGTCGAGGGTGGCGCCGTCGGCGACCGGCACCTCGTCGAGTTCGAAGCCGACCCCGCTCGCGTCGCAGAGTCGGTGCAGGTCGAGCCCGATCCCGTCGGAGAGGTCCATCATCGCGTGGACCCCCGCGCCGCGGGCGGCGACGCCCTCGTCGAGTCGGGGCCAGGGCCGCCGATGGGCGACGACCAGCGGGTCGTCGAGCGACGCGCCCGCGCGTCGGCGCCGCAGCCCGGCCGCCGAGCGGCCGAGCGGACCGGTCACGAGGAGCTCGTCGCCCGCGATCGCCCCGCGACGCAGCACCGCGCCGCGGTCGGGGCACTCGCCGAGCACGCTCACGACCACGCACACGTCGCGCGACGCGGTGAGGTCCCCGCCCACCACGGGGCAGTTGGTCACCGCCGCGGCGTCGGCGATCCCGCGGTGCAGCTCCTCTAGGTCGGCGCCGGGCGGGGCGCCCACCGCGACGACCAGCGCGCGCGGGCGCCCGCCCATCGCCGCGAGGTCGCTCACCGCCGCGGCGACGGCCTTAAAGCCCAGGTCCTCCAAGGGGAAGAGCTCGGCGTCGAGGTGGACGCCGAGCACCGCGGCGTCGGTCGACAGCAGCGCCTCGCCCGCGATGGGCGCGAGCACCGCGGCGTCGTCGCCGACGTAGACCTCGCCCTCGGGCGCCGCTCGCCGCCCGACGATGGCGGCGATACGCTCGAGGACGTCATCTTCGCGACGGTAGGGCTCCCGGAAGGGGGTGGGTGGGTCGTCGTTGGCGGGCATGGCGTCAGGCGCCGCGAGGCGAGTACCGGGCGAAAGGACCGCTGTTGACGTATCCCACCCGCAACGAGAGGCTCATCGCGTGGGTCGAGGAGGTTGCGGCCCTCACGACCCCCGATCGTATCCACTGGTGCGACGGATCGGCCAAGGAGTACGACGAGCTCTGCGAGCTCCTCGTGGCCAACGGCACCTTCCGTCGGCTCAACGACGCCAAGCGCCCCAACAGCTACTACGCGACCTCGGACCCCGGTGACGTCGCGCGCGTCGAGGACCGTACCTTCATCTGCTCGCTCGACGCCGCCGACGCCGGGCCGACCAACAACTGGCGCCACCCCGCCGAGATGCGCGAGACCCTGCGCTCGCTCTTCGCGGGGTCGATGGCCGGGCGCACGATGTACGTCGTTCCGTTCTCGATGGGCCCGCTGGGCTCGGCGATCAGCCACATCGGCGTCGAGATCACCGACTCGGCCTACGTCGCGGTGAACATGAAGATCATGACGCGCATGGGCCGCGGCGCGCTCGACGTCCTCGGCGAGAACGGGCGCTTCGTGCCGTGCCTGCACTCGGTGGGCGCGCCCCTCGCCCCGGGCCAGGCCGACGTCGCGTGGCCGTGCAACCCCGAGCACAAGTACATCGTCCACTTCACCGAGACCCGCGAGATCACCTCCTACGGCTCGGGCTACGGCGGCAACGCGCTGTTGGGCAAGAAGTGCTTCGCGCTGCGCATCGCGTCGGTGCTCGCGCGCGACGAGGGCTGGCTCGCCGAGCACATGCTCATCCTCAAGCTGACCAGCCCCGCGGGCGAGAGCCGCTACGTCGCCGGGGCCTTCCCCAGCGCGTGCGGCAAGACCAACCTGGCGATGCTCGTGCCCACCCTGCCGGGCTGGAAGGTGGAGACGATCGGCGACGACATCTGCTGGATGAAGCCGGGCGCGGACGGGCGCCTCTACGCGATCAACCCCGAGGCCGGCTTCTTCGGCGTCGCGCCGGGCACCAACATGGTGACCAACCCCAACGCGATGCTCTCGATCGAGGCCAACACGATCTTCACCAACACCGCGCTCACCGCCGACGGCGACGTGTGGTGGGAGGGGATGGGCGACCCCCCCGAGGGCCTCACCGACTGGCGCGGTCAGGCGTGGAGCCCCGCGCTGGGCACCCCCGCGGCCAACCCCAACGCGCGCTTCACCGCCCCCGCATCCCAGGACCCGGCGATCGCCCCCGAGTGGGAGGACCCCGCGGGCGTGCCGATCGACGCGATCCTCTTCGGCGGGCGGCGCGCGAGCGTGGTGCCCCTCGTCGTGGAGGCGCGCGACTGGGCCCACGGCGTGTTCTACGGGTCGATCGTCGCCTCCGAGACGACCGCCGCGGCCACCGGTGAGGTGGGCAAGCTGCGCCGCGACCCCTTCGCGATGCTGCCCTTCTGCGGCTACAACA
>JBOGFU010000375.1:0-1774 GCA_050743545.1 Acidimicrobiales bacterium
CGATTTCGTTGAGTTGCGGATTGTAATAAGCGTTGACGGTGGGCTGAGTCATGCCCCACTCGCCCTTGTCCACCGCCTTGCCGATTTTATTCAGATCAAAACGGGTTTCAAATTGCGCGCTGCGGAAATTATTCAGCACGTAGGGGCCGCGATCCACGCGCAAACCGGAATAATCCCGCCATTTATCGGGATAGCCGATCTTGAGCGTGATGGCGTTGAGCTTGGTGATGGCCTGCAGCCGCGTTTCGGGACTCATCCAGGAGAGCGTTTTCAGGTCTTCGCGCAGCGCGTCAATCAGGTTGTGCACCATTTCCAATGCGCGCGCCTTCGCGGAGGGTGGAAACGCCCTGGCGACATATTTTTGCCCGAGGGCTTCGCCGAGGTCGCGGTCCGTGGCGGCCACGCAACGCTTCCAGCGAGGAACCTGCTCGGTGGTTCCCGTCAAAGTGCGGCCGAAGAAATCGAAATTCTCATTCAGAAACGGAGCGGAAAGATAAGGCGCGGCGGAATGAACGAGGTGCCAGCGGAGATAGACATTCCAATTTTCGATGGGGACGCTGGTGATGAGCCCGTCAAGCGTCTTGAGGAAGTCGGGCTGCGCCGCATTGACCACGCGGATTCCGGGGAAGCCGATCTCACGAAAATAGCCGGGCCAGTCAAAATGCGGCGTCACAGCGGAAAGATCCGAGACGCTCATGCGGTGGTAATTCGCTTCGGGGTCGCGGAGATCCACCGGCGACTTGGAAGATTCGGCCAGTTTCGTTTCGATGTCCATCACGATGCCGGCTTCGGCGGCGGACCGCTCCATCGTGTCACCCATCAGGCCGAACATTTTTGAAAGGTGAGCGCGGTAGCCGTCGCGGAGTTTCTTCGAGCGGTCATCGTCCTTCGTGTAGTAATCGCGATTAGGCAGGCCCAGGCCGCCTTGATCCGCTTCACCGGTCTGCTCAGTGCTGTCGCGGAGATCCTGGGTTGAGCCGAAGGCAAACATCGCGTGAGTGCCGATGCCGTGCAGGTGCGCCACTTCGGCTTCCAGCGAAGCAACATCGGAAATCTTCGCGATGCTGGCAAGTTCTTCGTCCAGCGGATGTATGCCGGCGGCATCAATTTTGGCGGTATCAACGCAGCTGGCGTAAAAATCACCGATCTTCTGTTCGATGGAACCAGGCTCGGCGGATTTGTTGGCAGCCGCCTCTTCCAGAATTCCGTGAAGGATTTCGCGGTTGTGTTCGTCCAAAAGATTTACGCGGCCCCACGCCGGATACGCGGCGGGAATCTGGTTTTTGGGATTGGAAAGCCAGTTGCCGTTCACGTAGCGATAAAAATCCTCGCAGGGCTTGCAGGTGTGATCGATGTCCGAGGCGTCCAGACCGTGTTGTTGCTCTCCGGCGGAAGGCCTGGTCGCCTGCATGGCGGGCGGCGTTTTCGTTTGGCTGGCCTGTCCCGCGGGCGCGGAGGGAACAAGTGAAATCAAGGTGGCCGCCAGCGCGACGGCGAGAAATCCCAGTACACGTTTCATAAACGAGTTGCTCCTTTTTCTATGCGTCCAGATTCGGATGACGCTTGTGGAAGTCCGTGGCTTCCTGGTAGGCGCGCGCGAGGGCAAGCACCTTGGCATCGCCATAAAGATGCCCGAGGAACGTGATGCTGACGGGAGTGTTCGGTCCGCCGCCAAAATTCTCGTTGGCCGGCTTGGGCGCATCATCGCCGCGGATGCCGTGCGGCAGGATGACGCTGGGGTGCCCGGTGAGATTTGTGATGGTGAGCTGATTGC
>JBOGFU010000376.1:0-4612 GCA_050743545.1 Acidimicrobiales bacterium
GTCTTGATGCGCTGCTGCCCATGGCCACGCTGCAGCAGCATCGTGAAACTCGTATAACCCCCCGCCTGGTCGGTTGTAGCACCAGCGGTCATCGACGGGCTGAACGGCAACGCCCCGGAGGGACAGGGCGCGCCACCCGGACCAGCATTGATCGCGAACTGGCTGGTCGGGAACGCGTCTGCCACGGCCGGTGTGCTCCACGGCGTGAAATCGGCGCTACTGGCATATGTACCGCAGCGCAATGGTGTCGCTAGAGCGGCCTGCGCTCCACCGCTGAAGGACAACGTGAATTCCGTGAACGGGAGGTCCGGGGTCTTTTCGAACGTTGTCGTCAACTGTCCCGTCTGTTCGTTGAGGTGGACGGTACCCACGAGCTTTAGGTTGACACCCGACCCTGATGCGGTCATCAGCAACTGCAGGTTCGGTGGATTGGAGCCAAGGATGTAGATGTCGCCTTTCAACGGGTGGGAAAGCAACGGTGTCGTGATTTCATCCGATCCAACCTTCGATGCCTGCGGGCAAGACGTCGGTCCCTCGTTGGCTTCCCCCAACGCCTCCTGAGACGGCTGGCAGGCCACCAGACCGGTCGCCTGGCCGGGGTTGATCGCGATGCCTTCTGGTAGTACAACGGTCGTGTTCTTCAACCCTGAAGTCGCGAGGCCTTCGGGGTTCAATCCCTGCGGCAACTGCACCCGTACAGACAGGCCCGCGGGCGTATCGGCATACGTCGTATCCGGAGAGATCGACACCGACGGTTCGAAATGCTGAAGCCTTTCGCAACCGGTAAAACCAACCGGCACACCCGCCGAGGTCTGCGTCACATCCGTCGCAAGAGGCGAGACCAAGCTCTCGTCTTCCCACGTCCCCAAAATCTGACCCGTAGTCGTCTGCTGACCCTGACAAGACGTCGGCACCGTCAAAAACGGCGTCAGCGGCAAAGGATCCGCGCAACCGCTGATACAACCTTCTACTTCGCTGGATCGCAGATAATCGTGGCTGGGATCGGCCGGGGTACCCCAGATCGTCGCGTTGTTCTCCAAGATCGCTATTTCCGGGAGATTATCGGTATGCACGGTAATACCGTTATCGCCTCCGCTGCGCACACCAGCATCGATAAACACGTTAAGTCCCTCAAGCGTAAATCCAAACTGGGCGGGTATCCCGCGAGGCGGAACGAGATTGAATATAGGCAAATAAAAGCTGGAAGACAAACTCACGCTTGTGAAATCCGAGCCGATCTGCGTGTCGGGCGGGCAGGCTCCGACCCCGGTAATAAAGGCGGCACGGGGGCACTGTGGTACGGCGAGCGGGTTACCGACGATACCGGGCGGCAGATTGACATCTATATTCCGCGCATCGCCACCCGTCGGATATGGTTCTTTTAGCGCTGAGTTTATCACCGCATTGATCGCGAACGCTACAGTCAACTGATAGGGGTGCGATCCGGCCTGTGTGTCAGTCGTGCCATCAGCGTTTGTGAGCCACGTGTCAAACGCCGAGAAACCCAGGCCCACCGGCGCGTCGCTGAAATGAAGCGGCAGCGAAGTTTCGGCGGGTTCCTTCGCGCCACCACCGACAGCCGTCGCACGGCTCACGCCTGTACCGGACGCGGCTTTATCTACAACCACCGGGATACGCACAAGCAAATCTTCAAGCGGCCTAACGGCGACACCGTCCGGTCTTTCCAGCTTACAGGTAACTACTCTGGTACCGGTACCTTCGCATGGCCCGTGTTGAGACCCATATGCATCTTCGACGTTAGGTCCTTCCCCTCTGCTTCCTTTATTCAGCTTGCCTTCGGCGGTGAGTCCTTCTGGGAGGGTGACGGTGAAGGTGCCTGCTTCGGCACCGGTCTTGGCGGGCGCTCCGCCCATGTTGAAGACGTAAAAGCGGACCTCCTGTTCAGTGCTTGATGGCAGGCTTGGAGAGAGGTTGGTGGGTAGGCTGCGGCCGATGATCTCCCACCCCGGCACCGCCGTCATCGCCGACACCTGAGAGACACCCAGCACGAGCATCGAAAAGCAGACCACCAGGAAGGGTGTTACGTATCGCCTGAACATGAACCTTATCTCCCCTTCGTAATGACCGTAGAATTACTCGTCTTTGTCGCCGCGCGATAACGCTTGCGCGCCCTCACTTCGCACACAGCACGCTGCCTCCCACTTCTCTTCTTGTGGCATGCACGCAACGCCCTGGCAAGCTTCTGCCTACGCGTCAACACTCTTGACTTCTTCACCGACACAGCCCTGGTGACAGGTGCGGAGAAGTTCCCGACACCGTTAAACGTCACACTCGAGGGCGTCGCGAAAATAGGCGGCGACGCAGGCGGCCCCTGACAACCAGTACCGGAACACTGTGTTTGGGCAACCTGCTGACCGTTAACACGCACGTCGTAGAGATCCACCATTTCGTTGCCGTCCTGCGGGGAGAGCTGCGCACGAGTCACAAGGAAAACATCGTTGCCGCTCGCGCTCGCATCGACCAACGCTCCCCCTGCCTGCCCACCGGAGAGGAGGTACACGCACCCCTGCGTGAGCTTGCAGCTACCGGTACCGTCGCGCTCCCACTCGTACACGTCGAGGACACCGTCGGTGTCCTGCGGCACTAGCGCCGATTCGCTGTTGAAGAACACGCGCCCACCATCGGTAGAAATCGACCGCGCGAGATACGTATTACTCCAACTACGATTCAACGAACCACTGGTACCAGCAACACCGGTCGGACTACAAGAGGCACAGTACAAGCCACCCGATTCAGCCTCGTAGACATACACCTCTTCCCTGCCATTGTTTGGATATCCCGTCAGACTGCTCGCAGAATTGAACACGATCGCTCCTCCATCCGGTGTGACCTGCGCGGTATGCACACCCAACACCGGATACCAATCGCTAGCACCGTCAAACGAGAATTGGTTAGAGGGATCCGTTGAGAGCGTCGCGACGAACGACACCGAACCAGCAGACCACACATACAGATTGGGCTGACCAGCGGTCGCACCGGGCGCAATGTTTCCATCCGCCGCGAAATACAGGCGCTGACCGTCTTCGCTCGCGCCAAGCGCACCCTGCACCTCAGCCCCTGCACCGGCGATTTCTTCCCGTGTCTGCTGCTGGGTATCGAAACGATAGAGCTTTTCCCCTTCGGCATAGAAGACGTAGCGTCCATCGCTACTCGCCGTCCAATACTGCGCCTGCCCCTCGGACACCGGGACAGTGCTAGACCCATTCTCGCGAACGTAGACTACACCCGTGTTAAGGTCGGTCCAAAAGATCCGCGAACCGTCAGCGGAGATCACATGACTAAAATCAGGTGCGACAAATTCAGAAATAGTGCTAGGCATCTCGCCACCGAAAGTCGCGTTAGGAACAGGCGTACCGTCAGGCAGCACATTTACCAAAGAGGCATGCCCACCGCTAGACACGTACAGATCGTTGCTCTGCCGTTCTTCTTCCACTTCTTTCTTCACATCCTCGGCCAAAGCCGTTTCCAACGGCCCTTCGCCTTCCAGCACCGAATCGTTGGCCTCAAAAAGAAGCTGATGGAAATCCGCCGAAGCACCCGCATACAATATCGGTTTTGTGCATTCGACCGTTTGGTTGCCATATTGAGCAAATGTACCTTCGACTCCGGAGCTGCCAAACATCGCTGGTACTTCCTTGGCACCCCGGTTGCGTGGACGCATTGTGAACAGCGGATTGTACCCACCGCTGTTGTTATCTCTTGTATAGAGCAGCCTATATCCCGGCAGATCGCTGCCGTCCGGAGGAACAGGCGCGCTCGGAGCAAGTGTCGCTCCGATACATGCACTGACGATCCCAGACGATAGATCGGACGAGAACGCCTGATAGGCTGTAGCGACGAAACCATTTCCGATGGGTTGAATCGTTTCTTGTGTCCAACCGCCATCAGCTGACCGCATCGCTCGGTGAGCGTTGCCTAGATTGCTGCCCGCATGTCCGTTGCCACCGGTCGTCGGGTCTCCCTCGTACACCACTGCATTACCGTCCAACGATGCTTGAAACGGACGGAAAGTGTAATACGTGCTCGGAAGTGCGAAGTTCGGGGTATAGACTTCCGCATTGAAATTTTCGTCCGGTGTGACCATTTCGTATGCGCGGTTATCGGGGAGGTCGGAAGTGTTGCCTGTGTAGGTGGTGAAGGTAGTGTCGGGGCTTTGTTCGCTGCCTGTGTTGTTGGTGGCGTGGAAGGCGAGGTGGTATTGGGTGGCGGGTTGCAACCCTGTTAGCGTGACGCTGACAGTGCCGGGGACGGATAGGTTGGCGAGTGTCGTTTCGTTGCTGTAGGCTTCGCTGGTTCCATACCGTACGTTGTAGGCGATGGTTTCGCCACCGGTTTCGATCTGGGCGCTTACCGTCGCGCTTGAGGACCCGACCTGGGTCACACTCTCGCTGCTGATACCAGGCTTTGCGGGGAGTGTTGTGAATGTTGTGGGTGGGCTTGTCGCTGATTGGCCCGTACTGTTCCACGCGCGTAGGCAGTACGTGTACTGCGTGTTCGGCGCGAGACCGGTAGCTTCGGCCTGTACGGTTTCCTTTTCGGCGCCGGTTGTGGCGGGGAGTTGTCCGGTGGAGCCTTCGCCTTCGCATTCGCT
>JBOGFU010000377.1:0-2303 GCA_050743545.1 Acidimicrobiales bacterium
ATAAATCCACTCATAAAAGACTTTGAAAGTTACATAGCCAAGGTCAATGATGCAATCAAACAAGAGTTAGATCTATACTCTGCATCAGAATTTTTCGAACCATTACAGTATTCATTAGAAGGTGGAAAGCGAATAAGACCACTGATACTCATCTTGTCTGCAGAAAGTGTTGGAAAATGCGATGAAAATGCATATTCAGCATCATGTGCAGTAGAGCTCTTGCATACAGAGTCTGTGATTCATGATGATATCATAGATAATGAAATTCTAAGAAGAAGAAAGGATCCTTTCCACATAAAATATGGATATAACACAAGCATCATAACAGGAGATTTTGTACTGGGCCTGATTTTGAACATTTCATCCCGTCTTGATAACGCAAGAATAGGAAGAGAACTTGCAATCACTGCAATGATGATGAGTGAGGGAGAGATGATCGAGACAAGACTTGAGACAAGCGAGGATGTCACCTTTGATGATTATGTCAAAGTGATGGAGTACAAAACCGCTACTGCATTTGAAGCGGCTGCAAAAATTGGAGCCATATTAGGAGGAGGTACTGAGGAACAAATTTTGGCGCTTGCAGAATATGGTAAAAACATGGGAATAGCATATCAAATTAGAGACGATCTACAAGACTGGAATAATGAAGACAAGTTATTCAATACTCTGATTAAGAAGAGTTCAGATCCTCGCATTGTATTTGATCGCATGGATGCCATGCTAAACAATTATTCCAAGAAAGCAAAGACTGCATTAAGAAAAATTAATGATGGTCCTGCAAGAACAAGATTAGAAAGTCTTCTAGACTTGACTATGCTTAGTGTATAGCTGGCAATCCGCTCATAATTGGAACTGCAGATTTTGCAAATTCTATAACTGGATCTGGATAGACACCTATTCCAACTATGAAGATTATTGAAAATATCATGACAGCAATTACTGACTTGGGCTCTTTTAGTCCCTTGTTTGACTCTCCTTCTTCGAAATACATTTTTCTTATTATCCAACCATAGTAAGCAAGTGAGAGTGCACTGTTAAGAACTCCGGCTACTGCAAGATATGGAGCCCATGATAGGGTGTGACCTGCATCAATTGCAGAACCAAATAACATTAGTTTACTCCAAAATCCATTGAGCGGTGGCACACCAGCTAGAGCAAGTAATGAAATTGTAAGACCAAATGCTGTGATAGGCATTCTTTTGCCAAGGCCTTTTATCTTTTCAATATGGGTAACACCTAGAGTTGTAACTATTCCCGCAACAGCAATGAAAGCAGCTGCCTTCATCACAGAATGATTGAGAATGTGGAATAATGAAGCCTGAATTCCAATTGGAGAGATTGGAGCCACACTAAGACCAATCAAGATGTATCCAGCTTGGCCAATACTTGAATAGGCAAGCATTCTTGTGAGGTTTCTTTGTTTTATTGCAGCCAAGTTTCCTACAGTCATGGTCACTATGGCAATAACGGCAAGTGCAAATGCCCAGTGAAGGTTGAGCGCTATTGCACCCATTATTATGACTCGCAGTACTGCTGCAAAACCGGCTTTTTTGGTACCAGCTGCAAGAAGTGCTGCAATTGTAGGAGGAGCTCCTTCGTATGCATCAGGTAGCCACATGTGGAATGGAACTAGACCTATCTTGAATCCAAAGCCAGCTATGAACATACCTACTGCCAATATTGCAAGTGGTATCATGTCTGGTCCAAGTTTTGAGAACCCAGCAATCACCTGCTCTATATTTGTAGAACCGGTCAGGCCATATGCAATTGAGATACCATAAATTATGATTCCAGACGATAAGGCTCCAAACAAAAAGTACTTGATTGCAGCTTCATTTGAAGATGGATCCTTTTTGAGATATCCAGCCAGAACATATGTTGGAATACTCATGAGTTCCCATGCGATAAACAACATCACTAGATCTGTCGAGTATGCAATCAGTATCATTCCGATTGATGAAAGTAAAATTAACGAATAGTATACAGCAGGATTTGCTCTTTTACGCATATAGTTAAACGAGCCAACTGTTGTCATGATTCCAACAATCAACATCGCTATTGCAAAGAATGATCCAAACTTGTCATCAACAAGAACATTTGCTGAAAATATTGCAGACTGGGTTACATGGTTTGTAATTATCTGATAGATAACAAATCCAATTGCTGCAAGTAATGCACCAAGCGTTATGGCTCCATAAACAGACGAGCCTTTTTCTTTTCTTGCTACATTAAGTACTGGAATTAATACTCCTACGGCTCCAAGTATCAGAGTTAACATGATTGGTGTTGATGTAAAGTCT
>JBOGFU010000378.1:0-1555 GCA_050743545.1 Acidimicrobiales bacterium
CCCTTGACGAAGCCCGGTTGGCGACCTTGCTTAGCGGAGGATTGCGGCACCGCGATTGGGCAAATCGGGCGATTCGGCGACTTGGCAGGACACTGCGGGCAGATAGCGGATATCGCCGGAGAACCGCTACAATCCGCGTCGTGGAATTTTGTCGCGCGAGCTCATTCATGTCGAAGGCGGTCAGCCGCATGACTGCAGAAGACTCAGAGAGCCTAGCCGTCGATTGCCTGGCATTTTTGGCAGCTCGTCCGGGGGATTTCGAGCGTTTTGCGGAGCTGTCCGGGCTCGAGCCTGCCACGGTGAGATCGCGAGTCGGGGAGCGTGATTTTCTCGCCTCTGTTCTGGATTTTGTTTTGGCAAATGAAGGGCTTCTGGTCAGTTTCTGCGAGGACAGATCAACAGACGCCCGCAATTTGCATGTCGCCAGACATGCGCTCGGGTAAATGACCCAGCTCTACGACATAGGCTCTGCTCTCTCCCGAATGACCCGCGGCCGGCCATTGCTCATAGTGGACGCGGACGAGGTCTTGCTGCGATTCGTCGAAGGCTTTGACAGGTTCTTGCGGGAGCGGTGCTTGTTCCTCGACCTCAGCAGCTATCGCCTTCATGGCAACGTCAAGCGGCTCGCCGACGGCAAAGCGATCCTCGATGTCGAGGTGACGGCCCTGCTCGACGAGTTCCGCCTCGACCTCGATTCGCTGGAAATCGTCGAAGGCGCCGGCGAGGCACTTGAGGCCCTGCGACCCCGGCTCGACATTATCGTGCTGACCAACATCAGCGCTGCGCAGGCCGCGCCGCGGATACGAAATCTGGCGGCGCACGGTCTCGACTTGCCGCTCGTCGCCAACAGCGGTTTGAAGGGGCCGGCGGTAAAGGCGCTGGCAGCGCAGGCGGGCCATCCGGTGTTTTTCGTCGATGATATCCCTCAGAACCTCACATCAGCGGCGCAGGCTGCGCCGGAAATCTGGCGCATCCACCTGATTGGCGACGACAGGCTGAAGCCCTTGCTCCCTCCGGCCGCCGACGCCCATCTTCGCGCCGATGATTGGTCGCAGGCGCGCCGCTTCATCGACGCAAAACTGGATGAGGCCGGACTGTGAGACTGGGCATCGATCTTGGCGGAACGAAAACGGAGATCGTGGCGCTCGACGGAAGCCAGCAGGTGTTGCGCGAGCGCGTGGCCACGCCGCAATCCGGCTATGACGATGTCATCCGCTGTATGCGCGATCTCGTCTCCGCCGCGGAGAGCACGCTCGGACGGAAAGGGTCCGTGGGCGTAGCGATACCGGGGACCATCAGCCGCGGCACCGGTCTGGTGAAGAACGCGAACGCGACACGACTCATCGGACATCCGCTCGACCGCGATCTGTCGGCTGCGATCGCGCGGCCTGTCCGCGTCGCGAACGACGCCAACTGCTTCACCCTGTCAGAGGCGAGCGATGGCGCGGCAGCGGATGCAGACATCGTGTTCGGCGTTATTGTCGGCACGGGATGCGGTGGAGGCATCAGCGTTGGCCGGCGTGTGTTGACAGGCGCGCACGGCATAGCCGGTGAG
>JBOGFU010000379.1:0-1989 GCA_050743545.1 Acidimicrobiales bacterium
GCTAAGATGACGCCTCCGCCGAGCGACGCGGACGACGCGAGCAGCGCAGGTACCGACGAAAACATCCCCTTCTAGGGGATCCGACATCTCCGCGCGCGGGTGCCTCCTCTCTCCTTTCACGCGCGGAGCGCTGGCTGGGGGTGTAACATCCTCCAGCCAGTTCAAAGGGCTTAGGTTAATGGTTCGACAGGGACGATGACTACTACTTCCAATTCGGTCGCGTTGCACCCCCTCACTCAGCGCTTTGCAGCGCTGTTTGCGGGCCTCCCTCTGGTCTATGGAATCTATGACCTGTCCAAAGTCATAATCAACGAAAGCAGCGGCAAGAACGTCGGCCAGGCGACCACGCTTGACGCCCCTGTTACGCCTGACGTCTGGAGCAAGCACCTTAGAGGGGAGGAGGGGGTCGGCATTGTTCCGATCAGAGATGACGGGACATGTGTGTTTGGTGCGATCGACATCGACTCGTACAGGGGGTTTGACCCGTCTAGCATGGCGCGTCAGGTGGTCGAGGCGAATTTGCCGCTGGTCGTGTGCAGATCCAAGTCAGGCGGCGCGCACTGTTATTTGTTTGCAGCAGCACCCGTCAAGGCAGTTTTTATGCAGGCGCGGCTGAAGGAGGCGGCACAGCGTTTAAATCTCTCACCAAAAGTTGAAATTTTTCCTAAGCAATCAGAATTGAACGTTGATCGCGGGGACAGCGGTTCATGGATTAATATGCCGTACCGCGACGCGGCCAAAACCGACCGCTACGCTTACGGCCCCGATGGCGAATTGACCGCCGAGCAGTTTCTCGATCTGGCTGAGAACATGAAGCAGCCGCCCGAGTTCTTCGAGCGGCCGATCCCGCGGTTGGCGTCAGAATACTTCACCGACGGGCCGCCGTGCCTGGAGCGGCTGGCGGCCGCGGGGCGAATTGGAGAAGGTAGCAGGAACGAAACCCTGTTCCACATCGGCGTATACCAGCGTCTCAAGACCGAAGCCGAAGGAGGATCCCTGACAGCCGAACTGGACAATTGGAACCACTTGATGTTCAACCCACCGTTGGGCAGTGAAGAAGTGGCCAATGTCAAGAAATCGCTGAACCGGAAGAAGTATCAGTTCAAGTGCGCGTCCGAACCGTTTGCATCGATGTGCGACGGCGCCGTATGCCAGATGCGGAAGTACGGCGTCGGCAAAACCAGTGAGCGCGGAGAATCCACCGATGCCCTCCCCATCGGCTTTCCTGCGCTCACGGCCTTGGAAAAGCTCAACACCGAGCCGCCGACCTGGTACCTCACGGCGAACGGCAAGCAGATCTCGCTGACCACCGACGAGCTGCTCTCGGGGCGCCTGGCGCGTAAGCGAATGCTGGAGGTCATAAACACGCTGATCCCTACGCCCACTGAGCAGAGTTGGGAGCGCATGGTTCAGGAATTGATGAAGCGGGTCACGCTGATCGAGGTGCCGAAAGGCGAGGGCGGATCGCAGCGCGACGAGTTCTGGGGCTTCGTGGAGCAATTCTGCCGCCGCTCCGCGGCCAATGATCGAGTTGGAATTCGTAACGGCCTCCCTTGGACTGAGGACGGGTACACGTGGTTTACCATCCACAACTTGACAAATTTCCTAGCGCGTAATGGCTTCAGGGCCGAGCAGCACACGATCTATAGATGGCTGCATGAGCTTGGTGCCCGACGTGATCATTGGAAACTGCAGGGCGATCCGACGCGTGTGTGGGGCGTGCCCGCGTACGAAGAGCTGGAAGATCCGCCTGAGTATAAGGACGAGACGCCGTTTTAGACCATAAGCGGTGTGATGCTTGTGGGCTTGAGAGGATTGAGGGTATTATGAGCGAATTCGCAGGACAGCAGGAATTGATGCCGACGCCGAAGACCTTCTTCGCGGATGAGATTCAGGACGGCACCACGTTTGACGACGTTTTCTTGGTCGCTGAAATCGCGTCCAAGAAGACCAAGAAGGGCGGCGACTATTGGACGTTGACGCTGAAGG
>JBOGFU010000380.1:0-2083 GCA_050743545.1 Acidimicrobiales bacterium
GGTTGGATCTTGGTGAGTGCTCTTAACGGTGACTTTGGTCATGGCAGCTGCCTTTCCTCCATGTCCATCATCAGCAGTAAATACAAACAACATGGTTGTGGTTTTGCCTGGTGCTACTGCAGGTGCGGTAAATGATGAGCTATCAGTATTAGTTGAGGATAATTGTATACTTGGACCAGAATATTGGCCCCATGCTAATGTCAATGGATCATTGTCTTGATCTGTTGCAACACCTTTGAGAGATACCATAGAGCCCTCATCAACAACTTGATCTGGATTTACTGTAACAACCGGAGGATGATTAACGTGTAAGACTACAA
This sequence comes from Acidimicrobiales bacterium, assembly GCA_050743545.1. Taxonomy (GTDB): domain Bacteria; phylum Actinomycetota; class Acidimicrobiia; order Acidimicrobiales; family RAAP-2; genus RAAP-2. The sequence continues at coordinate 321 of JBOGFU010000380.1, forward strand.
TATTGAATGTAGTAGTATCCTTTAGTCCATATCCATCGTCTACAGTTAATGATAATTTCAATGACTTGACTTCATTTGCAGGAACTGGAGGAGAAACAAATGATATTACAGGAGCAGTAGAAGTTGGAGAAAATGTTATTGCATCACCGGAAACTTGACCCCATTGGTATGTTAGTTTCTTGCCAACATCAGGAGTTGTTGACTTGAGACCAGAAAGTGTAACCTTTGTGTTTTCGTATACCACGATGCTATTTGCAAGTGAGCCTTGCAGGAAATATTGGTTTAGTGTACCTGATCTTGCAACATCAGTTGTATAGAATTTAGCGCAGTAAATGTGATCTGTACCTTGAAATTGTTGAATACATTGTTGAAGGAATTGTGCTGCACTACCACTGTTTGGTGAACTAGTTTGGGCATTTGCAGATATTGTCGGCAATACTGCAGCGAATATCATTGCAGCTAGTATAGCAACAAAAAATTTGTAATTCAACTTGTCAGTTCTAAATTTTAGATTATTAAAAAACCTTTCTCTTAATTTGTTGTATTACTCAGATCAGTTTTTTGATCTAAAAACACTGTTTGATGTGATAATTTCATCAATTTTACACAAATAATTGAAGGCTCATCTGCTATTAGTCCTAACAAACGACAAAACTTGGTCCATTGTTGGTGGAACTCCAATGGAGTTTCCAACATAGAGAGATGCCGCCGCATTTGCAAACTTTAGTCTTTCAAGAGAATCAAGGTTTACAATATACCCAAGCATATTTGCAGCATCCCAGACATCCCCAGCACCTGTTACAAATTTGGGTTGAACTTGGAAAGATTTGGCATATTCCACGTCCTGCCCATTTGACCAGTATGATCCTGTAGAAGTATGAAGATCAATCGGTATCGAATGTCTCCTGGATAGTTCAAGTACAAGATTCCTAGTCTCTTTTTCTCCAGAGATTGCCTCCAAACCTGACTGCTCTAGAAGAAGATTGCATTCATTCTCATTCATACACAAGGAATCAAGATAACTTGCAATTTTTGGTAGTGATTCTTCGAATTCTTCAGCTCTTGTCTGAATATGAGCTGGATCTAAAAAATGAAAAGCCGATGGGGACTTTGAAAATACAAACTGCGCTAATTCTGTTCCTTTTTTATTGCTTGCCCAGTTTGTTACAATGACTGCATCAGCATTTGTTAACACATCTTGTTCTTGCGTTCCAAGTTTTTCAGGTCCAAAGTCTTCATTATCACCTAAATCAGAAATCATCAAGTTTACAATGTTACCAGCATTATTGAATTCAAGTGATGTTGTTCTTCCTGGTTTTCCATCAATTATGGATAGAGAGACTTTGTCAAATGACGAAAAAGTTTCTTTGATTATCTGAGAGCTAGTCTTGTCTGCAATTGTTATCAATGATACTGGACAGCCAAGTCTTGCTAGAGCATAAGCAACATTTGTTGCATTACCACCTTTTAGATCTGTTTGTGGTATTCCACGAATACTTCCACCCAATTTACTTTTTTCTAAAATTTGTTTGTAGAGATCATCTAAATTTCGAATCTTGATTATACGATCAAGAAAAAAATCATTTAGAACAACAATTGAATTTAGTTTTAGATTTTCTAACTTTTCTAACATGAAAAGGCTTAGCCCATTGGAGGACCTCTTCCGCCGCCACCTCGGCCGCCGGATGAGGCAATAACATCATCAATTCTGAGTATCATGCATGCTGCTTCAGTTGCTGATTTTATTATCTGCTCTTTTACTG
>JBOGFU010000381.1:0-1609 GCA_050743545.1 Acidimicrobiales bacterium
GCGAAGTTGTAGGCGGTGATGAAGGCCATGACGTGGGCCTTGAGGCTTTCCAGGTTGTCGTAGTGGAAGGCCTTGAGGGTGGCGTCCTTGATGGTGCGGTTCATCCGTTCGGCCTGGCCGTTGGTCCAGGGGTGGTAGGGCTTGGTCAACCGATGCTCGATGCCATGCTCGATGCAGACGCGATCGAAGATGTGCGGGCCGAGGAAGCGGCGGCTGGGGCCTTCTCGGTTTTTGGGCAGGTCGGCGAAAGCCATGCCATTGTCGGTGAGAACGATGTGGATTCTGTAGGGGAAGGCCTCGACGACGTTTCTCAGGAAGGTGGCGCCTGGGACTGTCAGGAATTTCGTGCGCGGCAGGGCGGTTCAACTGGTTAGGCCATAGCTACTGTAAAGCGCTCGCCGAAGAGGACGGCGAACTGGGACTTTGCCATGGACCACTCGCGCGGCGGCATGATCCACGCCTTCTCGGAGCGGTTCAAGACCAGGAAGAGCAGCTTTGTGGCCGCCTCATCGCTGGGGAAATGGCCTCTGGCCCGGACCGCGCGGCGCAGCTTGGAATTGAGCGCCTCGATAGCGTTTGTCGTATACAAAATCCGCCGCACGTCGCCGGGGAAGGCATAGAACGGGATGACCTCGGTCCAGGCGCGCCGCCAGCTCTGGCCGATAGCCGGGTATTTCTGGCCCCAGAAGCTCTCCTCGAAGGCGCTAAGCGCGGCTTCCCCGGCGTCGGCATCGACGGCTCGGTAGATGCCCTTCAGCGCCGCCGCCACGGGCTTACGGTCTTTCCAGGAGACGAAATCCAGGCTGTGACGCAGCAGATGGACGATGCAGGTCTGCACCGTCGCCTGCGGGAAGACGGCGGTGATCGCGTCGGGGAAGCCCTTCAGGCCGTCGACGATTGCGACCAGCACATCCTCGACGCCGCGGTTCTTCAGCTCGTTCATGACGCGCAGCCAGAATTTGGCGCCCTCGTTCTGCTCGAGCCACAGCCCGAGGATTTCCTTGGTGCCGTCTGCGCGCACGCCGAGCGCGATGTGAACGGCTTTGTTGCGCACCAGGCCCTCGTCACGGATCTTGACCCGCAGCGCGTCGAAGAAAACCAGCGGGTAAATCGCCTCTAGAGGGCGTGCTTGCCAGGCGGCAACCTCCTCCAGCACCGCGTCGGTCACCGCGCTGATCAGGTCGGGCGAGACCTCGATGCCGTAGAGATCGCGCAGATGGCCGGCAATCTCGCGGGTGCTCATGCCGCGCGCGTACATCGAGATGATCTTGTCGTCGAAGCCCGGAAACCGGCGCTGGTACTTGCCAATCAGCTGCGGGTCGAAGCTGGCCTGGCGGTCGCGCGGCACCGCCAGCTCGATCTGGCCGGTGTCGGTGATCACCATCTTCTTGCCATAACCATTTCGTCGGTTTCCGGGCTCCTCGCCGGCGAGATGATGGTCCATCTCGGCGTTGAGAACCCGTTCGGCCAAGGCCTTCTTCAGATCGTCCAGCAACCCGTTAGGGTCGAAGGCCGTCTTGGGATCGGCGCCGGCCAGCAGCTGGTCGAGGATGGCATCCGGTATGCGAGGTTCTTTGCGTCGCGGCATCGTCGGGCTCCTTTGCTCCGA
>JBOGFU010000382.1:0-6218 GCA_050743545.1 Acidimicrobiales bacterium
GAGCTTACTGATGCAGTACCAGCAAACATGGTCAAAAGAGTGCACGATATTGCAAGCAGTACTGCAGGAGTGATGAAGACAGAGTCTGTGCAGATACGCAGATCAGGCAGTGACATATTTACTGAGATTACCATATCCCTTAGTGCTGCATCAAGTTTTGAAGAGGCACACAAGATCAGTGCAAATGTAGAAAAGAACATCAAAAATGCAATTGCAAATTCTAATGTCACTGTTCACTTTGAGCCAACGCTGAAAGATGTTCCTGCAGATTACATCATAAACAAAGTTGCATCAGCTGTACCAGGAGTAAAAGGCATTCACAATGTAAGCTCCTTTACTGCAGAAAATGGCGTGTTCATCAGCCTTCATGTGTTAGTTGACAGAAACATGTCACTTGAGGATGCACATAATGTGTCCGATGAGATTGAATCTCAGATAAAAAAATCTGTCTCAAATGTCAATCATATTACGATACACCTAGAGCCGTATATCTCAATTCCAGAGAGTATTCCTGTAGAGGACATAACAATAGAGGAGCAGGTTGCAAATATCATAAAAGAATATCCCAAGGTGAAAAAAATTGGTCGAGTGATAACATTACACTTGCAGGACATATTCAAGGTGGACATTGACTGTTCATTTGAAAAAGATCTTACAATAGAAGAAGTACATGACATTGTTTCCAATATAGAAAATAAAATCAAGGCCCAGATAAAAAATGCCATTGTTACCATACATCCGGAACCAAACTAGAAATGAAACAACACGATGCGGTAAAATTTCTTAGAAAAGATCCTGTGCTTGGTGATATCATTGGTACCGTTGGCGAGTTTCAGTTAAAGAAAAAAAGCCAGCATTTTGCAGTGCTTGTAGAATCAATAATTTCCCAGCAACTTGCAACAGGTGCTGCAGATGCAATCTTCAAGAGGTTCAAGGGATTGTATCCAAAATTTCCAACAGCAGCTGAAGTTCTTGCCACAAGAAAATCCAAACTTCGTACAGTTGGCTTGTCTGGCATGAAGGTAGAGTACCTAAAGGACTTGGCAAAACATGTTGAGACTGGAAAACTGGACATGAAAGCAATCTCAAAGATGGGTGATGAAGATGTGATAGCTCAGCTAACCCAGGTCAAGGGGATTGGAAGGTGGACAGCTGAGATGTTTTTGATCTTCTCGCTTGGAAGAATGGATGTATTTCCCGTAGGAGACCTTGGCTTGCGAAGAGGCGTACAGATTGCATTTTCACTAAAAGAGATGCCAAAGCCCAAGGAGACTGAAAAGTTTGGCGACAGATGGAAGCCATACAGAAGCGTTGCAACATGGTACCTATGGAAGAGTCTTCAAAAGTTTGACAAGATTGGATAAGTGGATTTTCCCGCGTGAAATCTCCTAAAACACTGTGGGAAAGTTGGTATACGATTTATAAGATCATTTTGCCCAACAAGCTCTGAAGACAAAATGGGGCAAAATATTGACAGTAATTTACTTGAGCGTTTTGAGAAAGAGATCTGGAGCAAGATTCCCCATCTAGAAAATAAAGATGGTAAAGTGGTCAATGCAACACCGCTTGTTGACATCACACAAGAATTGAAGGAATGTGCAAAGAAAGAATTTAACATTAATTTAGATGATAAAGATCTGAAAATTTTTGGCAAATTTGATTCTAACTTGCTTGCTGGTTCCATCAAGGTAAGACCTGCAGTAAACATAATCCATGACGCCATTGCTACAGGAAAACTGAAAAGCGGACAGACAATATTCGAAGCTACTTCAGGTAACTTTGGAATTGCATTAGGACAATTATCCAAGATCGGGCTTGATGTGGTTGCACTTGTCTCACGAAAACTCCAAGACGGAGTATTTGAGGAACTACGAAATGAAAAAATTCGAATCATAAATCTTGACATGGATATCTGTCCAGCCCCTGGAATGAAAGAAAGTCCAAATGTTTTGGCTGCAAGAGCAACTGCTGCAAACATCAGATCACAATTATCTGAGCTTGGGTTTGACCCAACTATTTTTGATGGTGCAATAACAGAAGCACAAGAACTGTTAGCAAAACAAGACATTATCAATTTAGCAAAGCTTCTTGCAAAGATCTACAACTGCTACTGCCCAGAACAATATGATAATCAATCAAACATTGAAGCACATAGAACCGTAACTGCAGCAGAGATTGATCAACAATTACACGACAAAGGACTTTCTCTTGAAAACTGTAGAATTGTTTGTACATTTGGTACAGGTGGAACATCTGGTGGTCTGAGTAGATACGTATCTGAAAAATATGGCAAGAAGGCAGTGCATGTAGTATTTCCTATTGCGGCCCAAGATGTTGCAGGAATTAGGACAAAGAGCAAGGCAGAAGGACTCAAGTTTTACGAGCCACAGCAATATGCTGGTCAGCACGAAGTAGACTTTGTGCAGGCAAAGCGTCTGCTGAAATTCTTTGTAGACAAGGGTCACGACATGGGCGAGAGCAGCGCACTTGCACTATATGCAGTGATGCAGATGGCAAACTTTGGCGGTGTCGGAGGAAATTTTGTTGTCATAGTTGCTGATGGAATCCAAAAATACAAAAAGAATCTTGAATCGATGGCAAAGAAAGAGAGCCGTAGTGAGGTATCATTGGAAGAAGCTGTCTCAAGCGTAGGTGACTATGACAAGGTAATCTGGATACATCCACAGTATACTCCGCGTGAAGAAGGAATAGAGCTACTTGCAAAAACTCTGGGCATTGACAAGAGCAAGATAATTGTACCAAAGGCAAGAGAGGTGGAACGATTGTTAATGGCACAACAAATCCCTGACGATTTGAACAAAGCTCTAGAAGGATCTCACAAGTCACTACTTGTGTGCATGGCAGGATTCACTTCTCTAAATGCTGTTCAAGTTTTTGGAAAGAAAGGTATTGCAACCGAAAGTTTGACTGGCGGAATATCTGGCCTATCGCAAAAAAAAGGGAAGCAAATTTCTGAATTGATCAAAGTCGCTACTGAATAATACACATTTTTTGTAATTATCAATTTAAAAAATTTTAATTAAAAATATAACATGTTATCACCTTGAACACACCAGAGATCAAAACAAGGAATTAAGTAACGTAGTTTTTGAATAATAAATCATCCTGAATCAAATGACTATTCTTGAACACTTTCCAGAGGGATACAAACCAAGAGAAATACAAAAAGAGATCTTGCAAGGAATAGAAGAAAAGATCAAGTCAGGATACAAGACAATTATTTTATCTGCACCAACTGGTGTTGGAAAATCGCTTATTGCCGCAACTCTTGCAAGATATTTTGGTAGCTCGTTTATAGTAACTGCTTCCAAGCAATTACAGGACCAGTACTCCAAGGACCTAAAGTTTCTCATGCCAGTAAAGGGCAAGTCAAATTTTGCCTGCCTCAAGCTGATGGACCAGGAATCACTTCTCAAATCAGATACAAAGGGTGCAATCCAGAGAGGCCTCACCTGTGAGAAAGGCGTCTGTGAGGAGACAACAATGAAGAATGGCAAAAAAGTCAAAGAATCCTGCCAGTTCAAGCCAAAGCTCGGAGAGCCTCATGATGACACCAAGGACTCGTGTTACTATTATGAGCAAAAGTACCGTGCACTGACTTCGCCTCACTCAATCTGGAACTATGCAGCATATTTTCAGCTGATGAAGTTCAACAAAAAGGCATATGCAGAATATGTTTCAAAACCGATTGCAGTTTTTGATGAAGCACACAAGGTAGAAGACCAAATCATACAATTCATTGGAGTTGACATTTACAGCACATATCTTTCTGAATGCCACATTGATGAAAAGCCATACGATCTATCAGAGATGAACATGGTAGCAAAATTGTTAGACGATCTGGCAAGATCATATTCAGAGCAGATCAAGGAATTGCTTGACAGTAGGGCGTTTATCCTAAACCCTGACTATACATTGCTTGCAAAACTAGAATCAAGATATGAAAAGATGGCAAATGCTCATGCAGAGTTGTTCATAAACAAAAATAATTTTGTTGTAAATGATCCATTCAACGACGAGCGAGGAAATTTCAGATCAGTTTCAGTCAAGCCACTTGACATTTCAAAATATGTCAAGACTTTTTTCGATATGGAAAATCAAGTTTTCATGTCAGCAACAATAGACAAGGATAGTTTTTGTGAAAATGCAGGACTTGATCCAGACAAAGTTGGATTTGTGGATACTCCAAGATCTCCGTTTCCACCAGACAGTAGAAGGATTAATTTTCTTAATACAAGAAAACTCAGCTACTCTTCAAGTAGAGATGACGAGCTTGCCGTAATTAAAAAAATTGATGACATCATATCACAACACAGTACCGAAAGGGGATTGATACTTACTTCATCAGAGAAGAAATGTGTTGACATACGAAACAACCTGTCTGAGAAAAATAGGCAACGAATCAGGATATGCCACAGCAGAAATGAGAACGGCATGACCCAGGATGAGGTGCTGCAAGAGCATGCCTTTGATGAGGACGGAGTATTGCTGTCATCGTCATTGTGGGAGGGAGTTGACCTAAAAGATGACCTGTCAAGGTTTCAGATAATAGCCAAAGTGCCATACCCGAACCTAAGTGAAAAGCGAACAAAAGACAAGATGAAAAAATTTCCTTTATGGTACAAGTCACAGACGCTTACAAAACTTCTACAGGGCTTTGGAAGATCAATTAGAAGCGAGAATGACTGGGCAGTCACATATGTCCTTGATTCTGCTGCAAGTGATCTCTTGCTTCAATCAAAATTTATGATTCCAAAAGCATACCAGGATGTGTTGGGATTTCCAAGCTATAATGGTAGCATGAAATCTACATTGTAAGAAATTTTTTCTTTTCAAAAAAAGCACTTATGGGAAATTAATTTGCAACGGTCTGTACTGATTTGTCAGGTAGGTCAGTCAATGTGAAGACAAATCTAGAACCTTCGAATTCTGTTGTTCCTTCTCTTTCCCAGTTTATTTTGTAAGATTTGATCAGGTGTCCACCCACTATTGATATTGTCTTTGGCACATCTTCGAAGAGCTTCTCTACCTTTGCCTTGTCCCTTGTCATGAGTAACGATCTTCGTCTCTTCATGAGGTACTTGATTGCGACATTTTTGTGCATATGTCCTTCTACCTCAATCTTCTCGTTGCCAAGGTCAATAGTGAATTTTCGCTTTCCCATGAGCCTAGATACTGTTGTAATTCTACAAAAAATGGCTTGACAACTTGACATTAGTAACTAGATTGTAAATTATGACAAAATTTGCTCATGTATCCATGATGAGACGTTATCTCTTTCGTGCAATCTTCCAGGCGTTTTGTATGTTCTCCATTCCAATATGTGAATAAAACGAGTCTACCTCTGGTGCAGATAGCAAAAGTATCATGACTTGATTACCTAGTGTTTTTTGTGCTGCCTTGAGCAGTTTTTTTCCAATTCCGAGGCGTTGGTATTTTTTGTCAATTGCAAGGTCAGATACATAGCAACAGTAGCTAAAATCAGTTACAGCACGCAGTATTCCAACCAGGTTTTTTCCATCCTTTGCACATATTGTCAGATTTGCATTTTCTATCATGCGCTTTATTCTTGGGATATCTTTTGCAGGTCTTTTTATGCCTGAATTTACAAATAGTTCAGACACTTGTCTTGGTTTCAAATCTGGATTTATCACATATGATATTTTCATGAGTTTGTCTTCGTGATTATTTATACAATTCAACTATTTTTGTACAATGGTATGATAAAGATAATTGTGTACGATTTGACCGTGAAAAGTAATAAAACTATATGGTATCAAATGTACCGTAAAGAAGAATGAATAGATTTACGATAACCAAAACATTGGCAATTATCATAATTATTGTAGGTATGATAGTGACACTTGGCTGGATTTTTGACATTTCAAACTTAAAATCCATTTTTCCAAATTATCCCACAATGAAATTTAGTACAAGTATCTCCTTTGTTTTTAGTGGCGTAGGGCTTTATTTTATCGCAAGATACATGGAAGGAAAAGGTGTCATTGCTCAGATTGCAATACCTGCATCAGGGCTTGTGATCTTTCTCTTCATAGCAACAATTTCGATATCCAGTATCACTACAATTCACACTGGTATGGAAAACATCTTTGTAAAAGAAACAGGCAATCTTGTAAAAACAACAACTCCGGGCAGACCATCTGTTTGTACAATGGTAAGTTTCATCTTGATGATAC
>JBOGFU010000383.1:0-3475 GCA_050743545.1 Acidimicrobiales bacterium
GTGTTGATATAACTGACAAGGGTCAAAAAGATCTCAAGAATGGTGATGTTATTGATGTTGCTAATACCGTGAAATTGACTTTTACTGCTCCTTGAAATTCTTCATGTCTACAATCCACACTTGCAGACAATTAAAATTTGAAGTGATTTACTGATTTACAATCATGACACAATGTGCTGTTTGCAATGAAAAAATTCAAGATGGCGATGTTTTTTGTATCTCATGTGGAACTCCAATTCAAACACCATCAACACCCGATAAAAATTTAGCAAAGGAAGAAAACGAAACTAAATCAACATCTTCTACAAAAAAAGGTAGACTTGTTTTTCCTGATTCGTCTGTAATAGAAATTGATTCCTCGCATAGACTTGTGGGAAGAGCTAATCTTGGAAAATATTCTCAAAAAGGCCTAGATCTTATCTCGAGAGGACAGTTTACTGTCTATCTTGAAAATGAAAAATATTACCTTAAAGACGGTAGAACTAATGTACAAAATAAGCCAAGTGTAACTCATACTGTTCTAAACGAAGTAGATATCACGGGAAAGGAAAAATCGCTTCTAAAAGATGGAGATGAGATCCAGATATCAGACGTGAAAATTCTGTTCAAGGAGGGAGATTAAAAATGTCATTGAGTACACGAACAGTACTGCGTGGAAAATATGGCAGCTACACAGTCATCTCTGATACTAAAAAGGGGGGCGGAATGGCGGAGATATGGGATGGGAAGGATGAACGAGGGAGGGCAGTAATAATAAAAATAGCTGCTAGAAAAGCAGACGGAAATGACGATATACGAGTCGATAAACTAAAGGTAGAAACAGACATCCTACGAGAACTATCAAACCCAAGTCATCCTCAAATTGTAAAGTATATTGATGAATGCACTCATGGAAACATACCTGTTCTAATAATGGAAAAGGTCGATGGCCCTACTCTTAAAGAGAAAATAATTAGAAATCCCCTTGATGAGAGAACTGCACTAGATTATCTGAGTAAAATTCTTTCTGCAATAGATTATGTTCACAAAAAAAATGTAATTCATCGTGATATGAAACCGGGTAACATAATCGTAGATCCTAATCGTGGTCCAGTGTTGTTAGATTTTGGTGCAGCAAAAAGTGGTTATATTCAGATGATGTCATCACCACAACAGCCCATGACAGATATGACAAGAATCGGAACTATAGGCTGGACTTGTCCTGAACAAATTGGCGAGGGTAAAGTTGACACTTCATGTGATATTTACGGTGTTGGTACACTCATGTTCTATATGCTTACTGGTAAAGAACCAAGAATGTTCATGGATCCTTCAGGAAGAATCATCAAGAGCCCACACGAATTAAACTCTTCAATAAGTTTCACTACTTCTGAAATGGTAAAAAAAGCAATAGATCCACATCATAAAACATTTACCACCGCAGATGATATGATTTTATTTTTACAAGGAGGGGGAAGTGCTCCCCCGTCTTTTGGAAGACCGCATGTCATACTCAGAGGTATAAAGTATGAACTTGTTGATGAATTGGATATTGGAAGAAAACATGATTCATGTGATGCCAATTGTCACAGCTTGGGATTTAGACATCCTCCAAAAATCTCATTACTAGAAACAGGACCTAGCTTTATCAGTAAACATCACCTTAGAATTTGGAAAGATAGACAAGGGTATTACTGGATACAGGACCTTAGAAGTAGAAATGGTACTGCCATATACAAAAATGGCTCTTATAGAATTCTTACGCCTGGCCAAAAAGAGTTACTGATGGATAATTCCTCAGTTGCAATATGCTATAATCCTGTAAAGGGACCATACATAACCTTCACATTCCATGAGAGATGAGTGATAAGATGGACGATACTAAATCATCAACAAGAAAATTTTCCCAAAACCCTAGACTTGGTCTTATGACTGATGTTGGTAAAAAAAGAAAAGTTGATGAAGATGCAATACTTGTAATGGAGTCAGTTTCTGGTTTTGAATCTAAAATGAGTCAAAAATTTCTACTAGCATTGGCAGATGGCATGGGAGGACACGAAAAAGGTGAGATTGCAAGTAAAATTTCAGTTACAACAGTAGCAGAGAAATTTGGTTCATCGATGTTATCACCTGTTAATTATGCGTCAGAGCTTGAAAATTCCATTCACGAGGCAAACAAGAGAATACTTCAATATGCTACTGAACATGATGGTGCTGAAGGAATGGGAACCACAACTGTTTGTGCAATCGTTGACAAAAATGAGGTACATTTGGCACATGTGGGAGATTCTAGGGCGTATGTGATAAGCAAAGAGGAAATCAGACAAGTTACAAAAGATCATTCTCATGTTCAAGATCTTATCGATAAAGGTGAGATCTTGGAATCAGAAGCTACAACACATCCAAAGAAAAATGTAATAACAAGAGCTGTAGGGATTTATTCTGAAGTAAATGTTGATACAATGAAGCTTACGCTCGATGAAGATGAATTTTTGTTGTTATGTTGTGATGGACTAATTGTACATGTGGATGACAAAACTGTACAAGAAATAGTTGTTAATGCAGAAGACCCTCAAGATGCATGTATAAAACTGGTAAATGCCGCAAATGAAAAAGGAGGAAGTGATAATATTTCTGTTATACTTCTTGCACCGCAACAAAGTTTAGTCGAGAAAGAAACTTAAATTATTAATTTTCTACCACGGTGGTCTTCCATTTTGGAATAAATATGCATTATATTTTTTACACAAATTGTATGCATCTATTATTTGCCAAATAAACAAGATGAGCAGCACAATATATCCTACACCAGCAGTGAATATCCCTACAACTGCTAAAAATATACCTCCTAGTAGAATTCCAATTCCCCTCCCAACTTTTCCCATATACATTTGCCCAACTCCTAATATGAGAACAGAGAGAACTATTGCAAGTGCCTCACTCTTTGTGCCTAGAACAGGGTTATTTTGATAATAATTATTATTATAATAATTATTTTGAGGTGGTTGCCCTTGGGGCTGATGTGGTGGTGCTTGTTGGGGCGTATATTCTGGTGTTACATTTGGTTGGGGACCAGGAGGATTTCCACATACTGGGCAGAATCTAAAAGTAGGAAGGTCACGTTCACAATGGGTACAATACACTATGCTATTGATTCGGCATCTGACTATTAAGGATTGTAAAAATATGGCAATTTTTCTACCACGGTGGTCTACCATATTGTAAAAGGTATTGATTATACTTGTGACATAAATTATACGCATTTACCATTTGCCATATCCACAGTACGAATAATCCAATTCCAAATATGATGGTAAATGTTACAAGACTTGATGCGTTTTGATTGTAATTTGAATACGCATAACTATTACTTGCCATGAATGCAAAAAACAATGCGCCAAAAATAATATCTAAAAATATACTTAGAACTAAAATTCCCGCACCTCTGGCAATTCTTCCTGTATACATTTGACCCACCCCCATTATAAAAAAAGAC
>JBOGFU010000384.1:0-1749 GCA_050743545.1 Acidimicrobiales bacterium
CATCACATTCAATCCGTGGCCACCATCGAAGGGCGCATTGACGACCAGGGCCAAATCGAAGGCACATTCAGCCAGCAGGAAGCCAGCGACCTCTCACTGGTCCTGACAAACGGCGCCTTGCCGGCAAGCATCAAGTACCTGGAAGAGCGCACCGTAGGGCCGTCGCTGGGAGCGGATTCGATTCGCCACGGCATGCAGGCCTCCGCCATGAGCCTTTTCGTCGTGCTCGTTTTCATGGTGATCTATTACCGCCTGGCGGGCGTAAATGCAGTAGTCGCTCTTCTGTTTAACTTACTGATTCTACTTGCCTTACTTGCATATGTGGATGCTGTACTTACGCTTCCGGGCATTGCCGGCGTGATTTTGACCATCGGCATGGGCGTAGACTCAAACGTCCTGATATTTGAGAGAATCCGGGAAGAGGCGCGTGCCGGCAAGGCGGCCGCTTCCGCCGTGGATCTTGGCTTCAAAAGGGCCTTCCTGACCATCATAGACACGCACGTAACCACCGTCGTATCTGCTTTGTTTTTAATGCTTTTCGGGACGGGTCCGGTGCGCGGTTTCGCCATCAGCCTGACGTTTGGCCTGGTAGCCAACCTGTTTACAGCGGTTTACGTTTCAAGGGTCATTTTCGACTGGCATTTGGCCAAGATGCCACGCCAGGCGCAATTGAGCATATAGCTCGGAAACCATTGATTCTGGGAACCCAGCAGTACCAGCCGGTGTCTAACTGGGTCGGAACGGATAATAGATATGGAATTCTTTCACCAGCCGAATATCCATTGGATGAGCAAGGCGAAGTATTTCTTCACCATGTCGCTCATTCTATTGGTAATTGGCATGGTTTCTGTGTTCGCGAAGGGCGGCCTATATTACGGGATTGACTTCAAGGGCGGCACGCTTGTGGATGTGCGCTTCGCGCAAGCGCCGAATGTGGATCAGATCCGAGCCGACCTTACCAAGCTGGGATTGGGACGCAGCACCATCCAGACCATCTCTGACGTCGCGGGCGCAACTTCCAATGAAGTGATTATCGGGCTTGAAGAGCAGGCCGCGAACGACCAGACCGCGCTCGATACCGGCAAGACACAGATCATCAACGCCCTGCGGCAGAGCTTTCCCGCCGGGGAAGCCGGCAAGCAGGATTTCAACGCGGCGACGGCTTCGGAGCTGAGTGACTATCTGGTGCGCCGCGATCCTCTGGCGCTTGGCGCCGCGGCGGGCAATCGCTATACGCTGCTGGCCGCGCAAATCACCGATTTTCGCGACAAGTCACGCAACGGACTTGTGGCGAACATGGACGACCTGCGCAATTCCGGCGTCCCGCCGCAGGTTGCGGCGGCTCTCCGCGACGGCTTTTATTCCGGCCCCTTTGCCATCCGAAACGTGGAGATTGTGGGGCCCAAAGTAGGCGCGGATCTGCGCCGCCAGGCTGTGTACGTGACGCTGTACGCGCTGGGCGGCATGCTGCTGTACATCGCTTTCCGGTTTGAGTGGATTTACGGCGCGGCCGCGGTGCTGGCGGTGTTCCACGACGTTTTGATTACGCTGGGGCTTTTCTCGCTGTTGCACTTTGAAATCACACTGACGGTGATCGCCGCTCTGCTCACGCTGGTGGGCTATTCGATGAACGACACCATCGTGATTTTTGACCGCGTGCGCGAGAACAATCGGCTGATGCGGCGCGATCCGTTTGCAGATATCGTCAACCGTTCCATAAATCAAACTCTTTCGAGAACCATCCTGACC
>JBOGFU010000385.1:0-5011 GCA_050743545.1 Acidimicrobiales bacterium
GTTCAATGGAAACCACCGATTAACTAAGAGGGATATATGGAAAAGAAACTGGCTTCTGCGAGAGGTTTATCATCGACATCATTAATATTTCCTATTCTTGTAAAATTGGATATTTGTAAATAAAACAATTTATATTAAAAAATTTGTTTATTTCATTTTACTTCATTCCCATATCGTTAACAGGTTTACTTAACAAAAAATTAAATGAAAAATTATACTATATGTTTTAATAAATAATTAAACAAATATATTTTATACATTGTATTTATTAACATTATTTTGATGTAGTAGTGGGAGGTCTGAAGAGGGTAAAACTCTCCTTAAAATAAAAATAAAAATAACTTTATATAAAATCTATGGGTATATCTAATAATATTAAAAAAAATAATATATATGGATTTTCCAGTAAAATTATTAAAAAAACTAGCTACAAAAATGATTCCATAACTTGAAGTAAATTCTTTAAGTTATCTTCTGCAGGCGTTTCATAAAATTGTATGTCCGAGTGGCCCCAAGGTAGAGTTTTTGTGGATGAAGGAATTACATAACGTTTATTGTCGTTGTGCGATAAAGCAACCTTTTTTATTATTTCCGTATAAACGTCATGTAAATCACTTCGAAATGTTTTCATTTTTCGAAATATCAAGCCACCGTTCTCTACGATTTTCTGATAATCTTCCAGGTGAAGTTCTTTCTCTATAACTGACTTTTTAATCCCTTTTGCTTTTTTTAATTCATTTTGAATGGATTTTACGTAATAAGCCTTTGCGCCTGTACCATAAAAACTTATAATTGGATCACCTGGAAATTCATCTTTCATTTTACCCGGTACCGATATACTTTTAACTATATTAAATTTATTTGCTTCAGGATAGTTGGATGTATCAAACTTATCCGGGTTTTCTGCAATACAACTATAAAAATTATCGGTATACACTTTTAAAATTAGCGAATCCGTGTCAGTGTACAGTAAAGAAGCGTTATTCCCAAATTTATTCTTAATAAAATTGTAAAAAAAATCATACATTACGGTTTTTGATATATCCAATATGGAAAACCCAATATATATTGGCTTATTATACAAAATTTTTAATCTATCCATATGGATGGCAACAAAATCTTCTGAAAATATAGATCTGCTATTAAAATTAGGGCGAGAAATTAATGCTCTAGCCCCAACTTTACCTGTGGAGTTTTCCCATTGGGTGATTAATTTTATATCTTTACGCTTTTCTACATTCTCCATACTTTTACCAAAATTCGCATTTATGAATAATTTAAACAGATCTTTACCAAATTTTGATGTGGACTTGTTTCGCATTTCCGTATTAAAATCAACGTATTTTTTTAGCCAATTAGACTGATCAAATTTTAATATTCTGTGAGTTCGCATTACCATAAGACCGTTGTTGATGGCTTGTTTCAAAGTTCTGTAATGGACAACATATTTTATTTTATCATTTAAATTAGGAATTAATTTCGTTAATTTTGCATTCTCCGTAGGTGGTACGATGTTTTCCACTAGGAAAGGAAGCTCTGAATGCACGTCCTGTAAGTCTTCAGGATAATGCACATCTACTTCCAATACGTATCCTTGTGGGCTGTCATCGTCCACATCCATAATATTTAAATCGATTATATCGCGTTCTGACAACCATTCAAAACTGCCATATGGTAACGCTTGAGACATGCTATGACCGTAAAGATTTGTAGCATCGAGATAAGTAATAAATGAAGTAGGTTTAGTTTCATCATAATTTGGTAAATAGCTATTATTGGCAATATGCTTCCTTTCCGTACACTGACTTATGCCTCCGCGAATACCTTTCTTGAAAAAATGAATCATATCAATATCCGTTAAAAGCTCCAATTCTACCTTAGACATTCGCAACATACAATCAAATGATAAACTTGGTAAAGTGTAGTAATGCGCAGGATCTAATTTATATACTTTTAAACATGTATCGCGAAACTGTTCGAAAACATCTGTTAACAATAAAACATCAGATTTTAAATATAAATCGGCATAATCCCCCAAATTCTTACAGTCAAATAAGCGCCATACATCTTTTGCTCTTTCATAGCTTTCATCGCTAATGTGTTCTTCCCGTAAATGATCGTAAAACTGATTTTTGGTTGGAAGAGTTGGGTTATTCATCTTTTCCATAGAATCAATAAAACTATATGGAAACACGCCTTTTTTACGCATTAAATTGAACTGCGATTCATTTACAAAATTTTTTCGTGTTTCTTTTAATTCATGGGTACTTAAACCATTACCCAAGTTTTCCAACGACGCTGCTAAGAATTTAAAGCTGTCAATAAACCGCAACTTTAAATATTTTCTTTTTAATGATCCAGTCTTACGATCGACATAATCATGCATGTAAATGCTCTTTGTAAATGAGATGTACTTTTCTTTACTTTGTGCTATAACATCAATTTTGTCCCCATGTTTACATAATTCTTTTATAAACAAATGACTATCATAGCCACTCAAATTATGAAATATAATAGGAACAAAACTGGGTAACTGATAGTTTAAATTACAAATAGAATGAGCCGCACCGTATCTTTTTTCCCCCGTTATGTGGCAATGATCTTTAACTTTAACATCATTATCCTCGAAAGGACGTTCACATATACCACATGTTTGGGCGACTTTGAACTCTTCCCGCTGATCAGCTGTTAAAGGTTTCATTGCTTTAATGTCTTTTAAATATGTGTTGTACAGTAACCTCAAATCGGTTTCAATGCGCTCTACAAAAACTTTAGCAGCATCATTTCCGCGATATAGCTCAAATTTGGAAATCGAATCGTCAAAAGAACATTTTATGAAATAAGCAAAAGAGTATGGCTCATGTTTTAAGCTTTTCAGCGTGTAAGAATTTTGCGGATTTGGTTCGACCGTTTCAACAGGTTTTAAGACAGATTCAAAATCAGCGTAAACAACAAATGGGACACGCATTTGCTTCTCTATACTATCAAATTTTAAAATATTTTCCGGTACACTCTTACCGAATTTATCAACTTTTAGACCCTCAGAAGGTGTTAAAGAATAGGTATGTTTACAGTCATGACTTTGATGTAATATTAAAGATGATTGTGATTTAAAATAGATGAGGCAACCATCACAGAAATACAATTTTGCATGATCTTTTGAAATTTGACTGGAAACTAAACGAGACAGATCACTAATCCAACAGTAGTGACTTTTTGAACAATTCATATCGCATGTATGCTCATTATCATCTTTAATATCACAATCTTCTGTAATTAAAAGCAAATTTATATGTTTATTAAGCTTTTTTGTAGCATATCTCAATGGACCGACAATTTCGTATTTTAATTTATTGTTTTCAAAACTAGACTCTATTCCGTACACGTTAACCGAAATATTATTCAACTTTTCAAATTTAGAAATATCACACAATTTTACTGGAAAATCCATACCTGTTAAATTTAACACAGATGCGTAATGTGGGTAGGATCCAAGTTGTGCTTGCATCGAAACTGCAGGAAATAATGCTGATGTTATAGCCCATGCAAAACAGTATTGATCCTGGTTGACAACATTGACGACAGCCTTCTTATATTCGATACATTTTGGTAGCTTGATATACGATGAACCGCCCATGGGTTGATACTTGTTAATATTTACTTCCAGGAACAAAATTCTCTCTAAAGCCCATCCTGAGAAACAAAAAAATAAAATAAATTAGTCAGTCAATTAAATATCTCATAAAAACGGTTATACATATTCTAGTTTTTACACACACCTGAATCTTTTTCCTGAAATTCCGTCGACTGTACTTTCATTGTCTCCACAAAGGAACTGTAAACATCATCCAAATCACTTCCTACAGCCACTATTGCATTTGAAGTATTAAACGATTTTTCGCTAAATATGTCCTGGGATTGTAGAAAATAGCGAGCAACAACCACCATGTTTACTTTTATTGTACCCCGAACACATAAAATTTCTTTAATCATATTCAACACTTTTGATTTGATTTCGTCAAAGAATGTTGAGTAATCCAAATGTTCCTTATCACTGGTTACACGATACGATACAAGTCTACTTTTAAAAGCAGTGTGTATAACTTGAACACCGCGGGACACTGGTAAACAAGAATTAGTTCTATGTTTCAATGTTCTTTCATGAGCTAATTTCTGATTTTGTGAAACATTCACATTACATATGTCACAAGTGTAAACGGTTGATGTTGAAGCCGCACCATCAATTCTACGGCGTTTTGATCCACCCAAATTATACGATCTTAACCAACAAGACTTTTTTTGATGTCTCACTAAACTATAGGTACGAGTAAATGTAACGCCACATTTGTCACACGCGTAATCCATTTTTAGCAGAGCTCGAACGTCGTTACAAAGTGGTTGTTTAAACTGGACTAACAATTCTATTCACCCCCCACCAATATATAGCAAAACATCTCAAGGACAACCCCTCTAGGTCATCGCACACCTGGTCAAAAATATTCAAGGTCAAAACTCAAAGTCAGATTTCAAGGTCCATACATTCAAGGTCAAAAAATGTTGTGTCAAGGTCATGACGTCATGTTGCAAATCAAGGTCACTGACTGCAGAGCTTTCAAGGACATCTCTCTTTAATATGACGAAAAAATTTCAAGGCCAACATTTTTCAAGGTCACTCCACACCTAGCCCAACAGTGCGAAAAATTCCCAGGTTAAAAAAAAAATGTTAAGGTCAAAAAATTTTCAAGGTCAAATTTCAAGGTCATGACGTCATGCACACCTGTGCTGTCAAGGTCAAGGTCAGGAGTGGGGGGTGAACAGTCTGGGGTGTTTCAACACTACTTTTATTTATTTTTATTTTTTATATATCTTCGTAAAAGTTATGATTGTTGACAGAAGACAGAATAACCTTACAGTATAAAAAAATGATCTAGGACATAGAAGTAGGCTCAAAAATTAAAAAATCTTTCATATTAACACAATATCATCCCAAATTTTAATTTAAGAGTATGGT
>JBOGFU010000386.1:0-2328 GCA_050743545.1 Acidimicrobiales bacterium
ACCTGGTGGGGGCGGCGGTGGAGCTGACGCCGGGCGCACCGCCGCGGTACCGGCCCGTCGGATGAGCGCGGCCGGCCGGGCGTGCCGGTTCGCCCGGCCGGTGGGGTGCGGGCCAGACTCCGGGCAGGACACCAGCACGTCCGGGTAGGACACCAACAGGAGGGACACCGATGTCGGCAGTGGAGCGTGAGCGCCGGGGGCACGTGGAGGTCCTCACCATCAACCGGCCCGAGGCCCGCAACGCCATCAACGGCGACGTCACCGCCGGCATGGCCGAGGCGCTCGGGGCGGCGGAGCAGGACGACGACTGCTGGGTGGTCGTGCTGACCGGCTCGGGCGACAAGGCGTTCTCGGCCGGCATGGACCTGAAGGCCTTCGCCTCCGGTCAGGGCGCGGGCATCATCGACGCCAACGGCTTCGCCAGCATCACCCGCCGCACGTTCCCGAAGCCGATCATCGCCGCCGTCAACGGCACCGCCCTCGCCGGCGGCTGCGAGATCATGCTCA
This sequence comes from Acidimicrobiales bacterium, assembly GCA_050743545.1. Classification (GTDB taxonomy): domain Bacteria; phylum Actinomycetota; class Acidimicrobiia; order Acidimicrobiales; family RAAP-2; genus RAAP-2. The sequence goes on from JBOGFU010000386.1 coordinate 508, forward strand.
GCTGCGACCTGGTGGTGGCCGCCGAGCACGCGGTGTTCGGCATCCCCGAGGTCAAGCGCGGTCTCATCGCCGGCGCCGGGGGCCTGCTCCGCCTGCCGCGGCGCATCCCGCGGGCGGTGGCCCTGGAGCTGGCGCTCACTGGCGACCCGATCGACGCGGCTCGTGCCTACCAGATCGGCCTCGTGAACCGCGTGGTGCCGGCCGAGCGGCTGATGGACGAGGCACTCGCCCTGGCCGAGACCATCGCCTCCAACGCGCCCATGGCTGTGCGCTGCTCCAAGCGCGTCATGCTCGACAGCGCCGACATGGCCGAAGCCGACGCCTGGGCGCTCAACGACAGCACCTTCTCCGACATCTTCACTTCGGCCGACGCCATGGAGGGCGCCGTGGCCTTCGCCGAGAAGCGCGCCCCCAACTGGCAGGGCAAGTAGGCACATGGCGGCGGTCCAGCAGCTGGCTCCGGCGGTCGACGGGCTCCGCCTCGCCCTGCACGTGCTGGCGGCGGCGGTCTGGGTCGGCGGCCAGATCACGCTGGCCGGGCTGCTCCCGACCGCCCGGGGCTTCGGCACCGACGCCCCGCGGGCACTGGCCCGGGCCTGCGCCCGCGTCGAGTGGCCCGCCTACGCCGTGCTGCTCGGCACCGGGGTCTGGAACGTGGCGGCGGTGGGCTCGCATGCCGGCCACGCCTGGCAGGCCGTCCTCGGCGTGAAGCTCGCCGTGGTCCTCCTGGCCGGCGTCGCCACCTGGCTGCACACCAGGGCCACGAGCCGGGCGGCTCTGGCCGCCTGGGGAGCCATCGGCTCGCTGTCCTCGGTCGCCGCGCTCGTCCTCGGGGTCCTGCTGGCCGGGTGAGGTGCCCTGGGCGCGGGGCGTCTGCCCCGGGTCGGGTCTAGGCTTGTCCGGGCAGGTTGCAGATCCCCCGCGTGCCACGCGGGGCGGAGAAGGGAAGAGCGCCATGCTCGCCGAGATCTTCGGGCCCGACCTCATCATCGTGATCGTCGTGATCGCCGTCGTGCTGTTCGGGGGCTCCCAGATCCCCCAGCTGGCCCGCTCCCTCGGCTCGGCGCCGTCCGAGTTCAAGAAGGGCCTGTCCGAGGGCGGCAAGGGCGCCGCGGCTGAGTCCGAGGCAACCGACGCCGCTGCCTCCGACAAGGCCGCCTCCGACAAGGCCGCCTCCGACAAGAAGGAGTAGGCCGGGCCACACCCGGCGGCGCCGCCGCTCGTAGGCTCCCCTGAGCCGAGGAGAGGGAGGCGCCATGCCCGACGACGTGCTGGAGATCGCCGACCGGCTCTGGCGCGGCGAGATCGAGACCTCCTCCTTCCATCCCGTCGGCGGCTTCGTGGGCGGTCTGGCCGAGGTGGGCGACGGCGTCGCCTTCGTCCCGTCCTTCGCCAACGTCTCGGCCTTCGCCACCGGTGACGGCCTGTTCCTCGTCGACACCGGCTCGAGCTTCGTCGCCCAGGCGGTCCACGGCTCGCTGCGGGCCTGGTCGTCGGAGCGCCTGCACACCGCCGTGTACTCCCACGGGCACATCGACCACGTCTTCGGCGTGCCGGTGTGGGAGCAGGAGTCGGCCGAAAATGGATGGCCCGCCCCGGTGGTCGTGGCGCATCACGCCCTGCCGGCGCGCTTCGACCGCTACGTGCTGACAGCCGGCTACAACGAGGTGGTCAACCAGCGGCAGTTCGGCGTGCCGGGCCTGCGCTGGCCGACCGAGTACCGCTACCCCGACCGCACGTACCACGACCGGCTGGCCCTCGACGTCGCCGGCCTCGACGTGCAGCTCCACCACGCCCGGGGCGAGACCGACGACCACACCT
>JBOGFU010000387.1:0-1952 GCA_050743545.1 Acidimicrobiales bacterium
GTACTCGGCCACGCCGGTGGCGTACATGGGGAAGAAGCCGGCGGTGGCGAAGCCGTCGACGTCCGCGTAGGTCAGCCCCGCATCGGCCAGCGCCCGGTCGGCCGCCTGGGCGTGCACGGCGTGCTCCGACATGCCGGGCAACAGTGGGTAGTCCGAGTTCGCCGCGCCGCAGATGACGGCGCGCCGGCCGGCGCCGCCCTTCACGACGGGCCTCGATCGGCGCCGGCGCCGGCGCCTGAGGCTGTGCCCCCGACCCCGGGTGCCGGCGTGAAGCGTGGCAGCGCCAGCGCCGGACCCACGTCCTCCCAGACGACCTCGACCGGCATGTCGATCGCCACCTCCTCGGGGTCGATGCCGACCACGTTGCTCACCATGCGCACGCCGTCCCCACCGTCGGGTTCGACCACGGCGACCACGTAGGGGACCACGTCGGCGAGCGAGGGCAAAAATGCCTGGCGGACGATGCTGAAGCTGTAGACGCTGCCCGTCCCGGGGAGCTCGGTCCATTCGGCCGACGTGCAGCGGCACGACGGGCACACCGGCCCCGGCGGGTGCCGTGTCGTGCGGCACGCGCTGCAGCGCTGGACGACGAGCCGGTGCTCGCCGCACGCCTCCCACCAGCCGGCCGTCTCGGCGTTCGCCGCCGGCACCGGCATGTCGTCGGGGAAGAAGCGTCCGCTCATCGCCCGAGCACCAGCGCGCTCGTCGGCACTCCGGCCGCGCTCGTCACCAGGCACGTCTCGGCCCCCGTCACCTGGCAGGTCGACTCGCCCCGCAGCTGCCGGACGCCTTCGACGACGTGGTTGAGGCCGTGCACGTACGCCTCGGACAGGCTGCCGCCGTGGGTGTTCATCGGCATGGCGCCACCCGGCCACGCCAGCGCGCCCGAGGCGGCGAAGGGACCGCCCTCGCCGCGGGCACAGAAGCCGAAGTCCTCGAGGCTGCACAGCACGAGCCCGGTGAAGTGGTCGTAGATCTGGGCGACGTCGACGTCCTCTGGCCCGATGCCGGCGCGGCCCCACAGGCGCCCGGCCACCTGGCGGGCGCCGGCGCTGGCGTAGTCGTCGTCGGGCATCGACACGTTGGAGTACTGCCCGTGGCCGAAGCCGCGCAGCGTCCCCTGGGCGCTGGACACGATCTCCACCGACTGTTGGCGGAGGTCGCGGGCGCGCTCGGCGGTGGTGACCACCACGGCGCAGGCCCCGTCGGTCTCGAGGCAGCAGTCGAAGAGCCGGAACGGATCGGCCACGGGCCGCGAGGCGAAGTAGTCCTCCATGGACATCGGCTTCGTCCCCATGACGGCACGCGGGTTGCGAGCCGCGTGGGCCCGGGTCGTCACGGCGACGGCGCCGAGCTGTTCGACCGTGGTGCCGAAGCGGTGCATGTGCCGGCGCGTGACCATGGCGTAGGCGATGGGCGGCCCGAACATGCCGAAGGGCATGGTGAAGGCGACGTGTGCCTCGAGCAGGCTCCGGGCGCGGCGTACCCCGGGCGTGCGTCCACTGGCCCGGGCGGCCGGCCCCGTCGGCCCGCCCGCCGCGTTGCCGGGCCCTCGCCCGAAGCGGCGGAACTGGCCCTGGCACAGCGACCGGTACACGACGACGACCTCCGCCTGCCCGGTCTCCACGGCCATGGCCGCGTTGGCCACCGCCGCGCAGGCGCCCCCGCCACCGGGCAGCCACGACATCGCCGCGTAGCGCAGTTCGTCGATGCCGAGATCGGCGGCCATGAACGTCGCCTCGTTGCGGTCCTCGGCGAAGCTCGACAGCCCGTCCACCTCACCGACGGAGACACCGGCGTCGGCCACGGCGCCGAGCACGGCGTCGACCGCCAGCGCGTACTCGCTCGCGTCGGCGATGCCACCCCATTTCGCATAGGCGGTCTCGCCCACGCCGACGATGCAGGCGCGCCGCGGGTTCACGTCGCGCCTTGCGCCACGCCGAGGTCGACGC
>JBOGFU010000388.1:0-1742 GCA_050743545.1 Acidimicrobiales bacterium
CATCGCCTCAACCCGCGATATCTCTTGAGGCGTCCCTATCGGCAAACCGGGCTGGTGGAAAAAGTGCGTGAGCTGTTGGATGCGTGAGAAAATGCCTTGGAGTATATCTGGTGAGCGCTAACCGTCCCATCGGTCTCTGCGGCTTGGTGCAAAGAAGTGCACGTCTCGGCGTTTGAACAGACCGATCAGCGTCATCCCAGCTAGAAACCCGCCGATATGGGCGAAGAAGGCTACGCCTCCGCCCTTACTGCCGATGCTCATTCCCCCGCTCAACAGTTGCATCACGAACCACATGCCGAGGACGACACCCGCCGCCACTTTTGTTATGCCTAGGCCTGGTATCAGAACCAGCACGCGGGCTCGTGGGAACAGCAACGCATAGGCACCTAAAACACCGGAAATGGCACCGCTTGCTCCGACCATGGGAACGGTCGAGGACGGATCGGTCACGGCGTGGCTCAAGGCGGCGAGGACTCCGCATGTGAGGTAGAATAGGGCGTATTTCGCGTGCCCCATGACGTCTTCGATGTTGTTCCCGAAGACCCAGAGGTACAACATATTACCGATGAGGTGCATCCACCCACCGTGGAGAAACATGCTCGTGAGCAACGTCGCATAGGGGGGAATGGGCGCGACCGTCTCGGGGAGGTCGGCCTGCCAGAACAGGAGAGCCGGAATCGCCCCGTACTGAAAAACGAATGTGTTGTCCGGGCCGACGGGAAGGCTGGTCTGGTAGAGAAAGACGAGGACGCAGGCCGCAATAGAGGCGATCGTGACCACCGGCGTCAGGTCGGTCGGGTTGTCATCGTGCAGAGGGATCACGGTGTCATTACATGGAGGGAGGTCGGCGACGGTCTATGACCGATCGGGGAAGTGCCGGGTTATCAGGCAAGGTACCGTCGGGGCCAAGCAGGATTGAAAACCCTGCGGCATGCGTATGGCCTCCACCGCCGAAGGAGGCGGCGATGGCTCCCACGTCCGTTCCGTCTTCTCGCGAGCGCATGCTGTAATAGCGGCGCCCATCGCGATCGTGCCAAATCACGCAGAACGGATGCTCCGCGGACAGGCGTTCGCCGATCTGACTGGTCAAGATGGCGCTTTGGACCGACGGCACGATGGCTCCGTGAAAGTCGATCAACATGGCTTGCGCCGCGAGTTTGCTCACGAGTTCATTTTCATAGCGTAGGATGGCTCGACCTTCCTGTTCCAACTCCTTCTGCTTGAAGTTGCTCCAAAGGTGATATTCGAATGGATACGAGGCAACGGCCGCATTGATTTCCCGACTGGAGGGGAGTGCCCAGGTCCAGAGGTCTTTGTCTTGGATATAGTCGAGAAGCCACGGCGTCGGCTGATCGTGCGTCCATTCCCAGGCGAGGACCGCTCCGGACTTCTTCATGTCAAAGTAGGCATAGGGAAGGCCGACAAGGGCATTTTCTGCGGTGATATGGTGATCGAGTACGAGGAGGGCCTGTGTCTCAGCGGCTAGGGTTTCCAGTGTTTCGCGGGCATAGCTGAAGTCCACGATGACGACTCGTTGGTCTAGTAGCCCTGCGGGGGGAGGATTGCCGTGCTTGACGGGAATGAAACGAGCCGTGGGAAATTGATTCCAAATCGCCCAGGCGGCGCCGAATCCATCGGCACATTCGGCGTGATAGAGGACAACCGTGGGGGGCTTAGAGAATGGGTATTGTGAGCGGGAACCAGCCATTGAGACGGAGCATACCATGATGCTCCGCCAAGAC
>JBOGFU010000389.1:0-1900 GCA_050743545.1 Acidimicrobiales bacterium
GTCCAAGACAATCGAGGGCTCCGCAAGCGCCCCATGGGCAGGGGGCACGACGAAGCTGCCCGCCAATGTAAACTGCACGAAGGATACCCCGTGGAGAACGTCGGCCTTGTCCGCCCTCGTCCAAGACGGAGGCTGCGATTGCAAAGGAACCGGCGAGAAAGACATCCCCAAACAAACCGCGAGGAAGCCGATTGATTTGATCGCCCTCATCATCCTCCCTCCTCGCAACTATCGACGGCATGCGGACGTCACTGACGCCCCACACCAAAGACCTAATCGATCCTCAGTTCGTAATACGCGCACGCCGAAACCCGGTAGCCATCGCGGCGCCGGTGCAGCATTTCCGCGGTATGAACTCCATCCTCGACTTGGGCCCCAGACCGCAGAGCGGCACGGATGTCACTCTCCAATCGGTCGAGCTCCTTCCCGAGTTTCTTCACCTGGTGTCGTTTTGCGATCAACTCCTCGAGGTCTGCCTGCAAAATAGTGCGTTGAGTCCGCGCCCGCGTTCCCTTGCTATGCGACCTCATGATGACGATGTTGCCGCTTCGCTTTGGTCTGGCCGATTGTCCGTTCATAGACTTCCTTAGCCATCTTGGCCTGACGCTCGGCCAACGCTCGCAGGTCCGAACCCTTCAGGCTCTGTGTACTGGAAAGAGACGTTATACCAGCCGCGAGAGCTTGGCGAACGATAAGCGAAATGTCAAGCCCCTTTTTCCTCGCCAGCTTTTCCAGCGGCGCCCGGAACTCCGCCGGAAGACCATCCACGAGCGGGTCACTGCCGCTCTCGCCGGACTTGCCTCTGTGCCATTCATAGCTTTCAATTTCGCCCCGGATCTCGTCGGAGAACTCCGGGCAGAGCTCCGCCATCCTTCGCAAATGCTTGGGCGAAGGGCGCTTTCGCCCTGATTCCCAATTGCCGACCGTGCTGCCAGCGGTACCGAGCTCATGAGCAAAACCCTCCTGCGTGGCGCCCAGACGCTTTCGTACTTTCCTCGCCAGAGCTTTTAGAGACACAGGCACAAATTCCTCTTGACACGAAATAAGAGTGGCCTTACTGTTGGGCCACCTATGAGCACCACCGTAGCGCGCCACGATGTTACCACCGCAGGGGTCCCGGCAGCCGTGCGCCGCGCGTTGAACATGCAGGGAATCTTCGCGCGGGTGGCGCGAAGGCTACACCTGGGACCGAGCGGCCGGACGCACGTTTACCGCGTCGCGATCGGCCAGCGCCAATCAAAGCGTGTTATGGAGGCGCTCCTTGCCGAAATCGCCCGCGTTGAAAGCAACAGGAAGGAGGCCGCATGACGAAGCCCAAGGCTCGCAGCGACCTAGCCCTGCTCGTGGGCGCGCTGCAAATCCTTTCCTCCGTGGACTACGTGTTCCTGGACGCGATCCGCGACAACGAGGCAGACGATCCGCGCCTGCGGCTGCTCGCGGCTGCGCGTTTGGTTCAGGTCTCGCGCGCAGCCCGCAACGAAATCCAGAAGCAGCTGTCCGTGGGCCCTCCCATGGAAAACTCGCCGCTCACGCCGCTCCTCAAAAAGCAGCAGCGCGAGGAGGCGAAGGACATTCGCGCTCTAGAAAGGCTTTTGCAGTGACCTCCGATCTTGCATCCAGCTCGGCTCTCACGGTGTCGTTCTCGATTTCCGAGAAGCCGACGATCTTCCGGCTGCCGCCGGAGCTCCGCGCAAAAGCAGAGGACGAGGCCAGTCGCCGGGAGTGGAAGCTTGGCCCGTTCTGCGCGTGGGCGCTCCGGCAAATTCTATCCCTCGAGTTCCTGGACGCGGACAACCGCGCATTCGTCGAGCGGCTACGGCAGGAGCTCGGCGGCCCCTGGCGTCCCCTGGACATCGTGAACGCGCTCGTGGGCGCGCTGCAAATCCTTTCCTCCGTGGAC
>JBOGFU010000390.1:0-1527 GCA_050743545.1 Acidimicrobiales bacterium
GGTTTGCGCCGCCCGCCCGCGTCGGCCATCGCGCCCAGGAACGGGCTCAGCACGGCGATGATGATGCCCGCCGCCGATTGGGTGAAGGCCCAGGCCGTCTGCCCGGCGACCGGATCGCCGATCATCACGTTCACGAAGTACGGCCCGAAGATGAAGGTCGTGACGACGGTGAAGAACGGCTGGTTGGCCCAGTCGAACAGCGCCCAGCTGAACTGGCCGAGCGTCGAGGCCTCTTTGACGGGGACCGTCGTCATGCCGCGACTCTTTTCTGCAGTTGCCAGATCGCGTCGCGATTGGTGGGCGAGAAGACCTTGTCCATCGCCGCGCGCCACGGCAGCCAGAGCTGCGCGATGTGCTCGGCCGGATCGAGGGTGGCGACGCTCACCTGCGGCACCAAAAAGCCGAACACGTGCTCGAGGTTGTGTGTCACGTCGGGCGCATAGCGGGCGCGCCACTGCGGCCAGATCTCGTAGCGGTTGGTGAGACGCCAGTCGCTGAGGATGCCGTCGTCCAGGCCGGTTTCCTCGCGCAGCTCACGGCGCGCGGTGGCCGCGAGGTCGGCGTCTCCGGGCTCCCGCGAGCCGGTCACCGACTGCCACATCCCGGCACTCTTTTGTCCATTTGGGCTGGCCCGTTCCAGCAGCAGAATCTGCAGGTCGGCGGTATGGACCACTACCAGCACGGATTCAGGGGTTTTGAACGCCATTGCCTCAAGCATAGCCCCCGAATATGGTCCCGCGACCTTTTTTGAGGGACCTATGAGCAAGCAGCTGCAAGCCACCATCGACGCCGCCTGGGAAAAGCGCGACACCGTCAACAGCGCCACCAAGGGCGAGATTCGCGACGCGGTCGAAGCGGCGATCGCCGGCCTCGACGACGGCAGCTTCCGCACTGCCGAGAAATTCGGCGACGAGTGGGTGGTCCACCAGTGGCTGAAGAAGGCCGTGCTGCTGTCGTTCCGCCTCACCGATTCGGTGCCGATGGACGGCGGCGCGTCGGTCCCCGGCATGGGTGCCGCGCCGTGGTTCGACAAGGTGCCGCTCAAGACCACCGGCTGGGACGCCGCCAGGTTCGCCAAGGCCGGCTTCCGCGCCGTACCGGGCTCGATCGTGCGCCGCTCGGCCTACATCGCCCGCAACGTGGTGCTGATGCCGTCCTTCGTCAATCTCGGCGCCTATGTCGATGAATCCACCATGATCGACACCTGGTCGACGGTGGGCTCCTGCGCGCAGATCGGCAAGCGCGTGCACATTTCCGGCGGCGTCGGCATCGGCGGCGTGCTGGAGCCGCTGCAGGCAGAACCCGTCATCGTCGAGGACGACTGCTTCATCGGCGCGCGCTCGGAAGTCGCCGAAGGCGTGATCGTGCGCAAGGGCGCGGTGCTGGCGATGGGCGTATTTCTCGGCCAGTCGACCAAGATCGTCGATCGTGCCACCGGCAAAATCTACATGGGCGAAGTGCCCGAGTATTCCGTGGTGGTGCCCGGCGCGATGCCCGGCAAACCGCTGCCGGACGGCTCGCCCGGGC
>JBOGFU010000391.1:0-1628 GCA_050743545.1 Acidimicrobiales bacterium
CGGCACGCGAGAGCGGCCTGGTCGTGTCGATGACATACAAACGGTCGCCAAACACACGCTTCAGTTCCTGCATGTTGTTGCGGACCTGTTCGTGTGTGGTGATGATGAAATTCTTGTCCTTTGCCACGATGCGATTGCTCACCTCAAACTTGCGACCGCCACGGAAGCCACGGAAAGCGTTGTTAACCAGGGCCGATACGACATCGGTGTAGACCAAGACGCCGTACTGATCGTAGCCATACTCATCAATCATCTTGTAGTCGCGGATGAAGTTTTTGCTCTTGCCCGTGGACTCAATCAAGATCGGCAGACCTGAGCGTGGCTTGATGCCGCCGGTGAAGTCATCACCTGTACCGCCTCTTGTCTTGCCAAGGGTTTCCTGACCAGCGGCGTTGAAGGGCTGGTCGTAGGGCTGAGGAGTCGTCTCAGGATGGATGCCGGCCCGGTAGTCATGAATGCCACCGGCTCGATTACGCATCTTCTCTTGGTTGCGGTAGATAGATGTGTTGAAACGGTCCACGACGGGCGACCCCTGAGGATTGCCGATTGTTTGATCAGGCAAGCGACGGCCACCGGCTGGTCCGAAACCATAGCCCTTGAATGGTTTCCACTCGCCATCGCCATCGTCGGCCGGCTGAGGTTGCTGATTTTTGTCGCGGTCGAACGTCGTCGTGTCGCGGTTATAACCCTGCTGCTCAGGATCAACACCTGTCATCTGGGTCGTGGTGTCAGGGACTGGGAGTCCCATCTTCCCCATCTTCTGACCCCGGTTGATTTTGCGACTCCAGCGACTCGGCAGGGCGTCCGGTCCCCAGGTGGGCAGGCCGAGTCGCTCGCCTACGCCGCCAGGCTCATTGGTAGTGGGGGTTCTGCCGCCACCGGCAGCACCCATGCCACTGAGGAAGAACTCGTAGAGGTCGTCGCTTTGGAGAACGTGAAAGCCCATGCCCTTGAAGGCGTTGGACGCGAAGCTTTTGCCGGCGGCGGGACCACCGTATGCGTAGACGGCTTTGAAGAGATTTGCATCAAAAGCACCCTCCTCATAGAGGGTGCCCCTGTCGTAGGAAGAGCTTTCCCTGAATCTGAGCCATTCTTGGAATCGATACACCACTCCTCCTAGTTGTTGTTGTAAACCCCACCACTCCCTGGGGCACCAGCACCGCTCCCTGGGGCGGTCGGGGCACCAGCAGTCGGCGTGGTGCTGTTGGTGTAGGGAGCAGTCCGCTGCTTACGGATGATCCGGTAGGGTGAGTTCGTGCCCTCCGCATCAGTTTCATGACGGGCCTTGTTGCCCCGATAGACCGACATCCAGCTATCGAAGTCGTCTTTCGAGCGAATCGGCTCCAGCTTCTCATACATCTTGACCAGCCGCTTGTAGATAGCATCCAAGGTAGGCTCCTTGAACTGGTCTTCGATGTTCGCGTCCCTGATAAACGGATAGTCGCTGTAGTCGTTGTAGTAGGCCCGCCATCCGCGATCCTTACCGTCTGCCTTGGGTGGAATCCGGGTAATCAAGTAGTTCTTGTACTCCAGCATGTCGGGCCGGCCGTCTTCGCCGTTTGCCACGACCCACAACCCAGGCATTTGTTGTATCGCATAAGTCCAGGGCTGATAGCTGGCACTGTGGG
>JBOGFU010000392.1:0-1681 GCA_050743545.1 Acidimicrobiales bacterium
GGACGATCTTGATCGTATGCGTTCCATAGCTCGACCAGGCCTTGCCGAACACCACTTGCCGGTAGGCGGTCGAGGCGCTGAGCGTGTCGAGCGTGACGACGAGGACCCCGTCGATGTACACGCGCGCCGCACCCGCTGTTGGTCGGAGCGTTGTCACCCACGCTACAGCGCGCCCGGCGAAGGTCATGCTCGTAGTGGCACCAGCGCTGTTCGCGTGCTTCATGGAACCGCCGCTGTACCCCGTGAGCGAACTGGATGCCCAGGTGCCGGCGTAGATGACAGTCGAGCTGGTTTGCTGCACGAGGCTGGGGTACCACGTCGAGGCATAGACCCACGACCCGACGTTGCCGGCCTTGTCGCGGGCGCGCACTCGGAACCGATACGAGTGGCCCGGGTTCAAGGTCGTGTCGAAGGACGTCGCGGTCGTCGCGGTGGCGAGCGTCACGTACGCCGCGCCATCGTAGCTCCGCGCGAGGTCGTATCCGGCAATCCCCGAGCCACTGTCCGATCCAGTCCAGGCGATCCGCGCCAGAAGTGGCTGGGCGGTGGACGTGCCTCCGAGAGCCACGCCGGTCCGGAGGCTCTGCGTCGGAGCGGTCGCCTTGGGCAAGGTCTGGTCGATCGTCACGCGCGGCGAGCTGATGGGTCCGGCGGGCCCGAGATCGAGGGCCGCATCGGACACCATGCCGGCGTTCAGGTACAGCCCGACCGTGCCCGTCGAGCAGCCGGTGATCGTGATCGTGTAGACCGCGCCCGTGCCCACAGGCGCGCCGATGACGCAGTTTGGTGCGCTTCCGACCCGGGTCAGGTCGGCAAGCCCGAGGCCGGTCACGGGTCCCGAGAAGGTGAGGGCGAAGGCAATGGTCGAGGCGGTCGTGATAGGAGGCGTCGTCGCGACGAACGACAGCACGCCCGTGTCCGGGGTCGGCTGGTCCTCAATCGTGAGCGTGCCCGTTCCGTCAGCGCCGACGTTGCCCGCGAGATCCGTCGCATGGAGCGTGTACGTGTAGTCCCCGGCCGGTGCCGACACGCCACCCGCCATCGTGTCCCACGTGAGCAGGGCCTGGAAGCCCGAGCCGGTCTGCGTTCGAACGACCGCATTCGCGGCATTCCGAATCTCCAGGCTCCAATTGACGCTTTCTGACCAGCGAGCCAGAAGATTCAGTCGGTCCGCCATTCCGTCAAAGTTCGGCGAGAGCGTCGTCGGCCCGTCGACCGACCAGAGTGACGGCGGCGTGGTGTCCGCGCCGGATGCGGTCGATGTGGTGGTGGCCGCACTCGCACCCGCCACGACGTCGGTGGTCCGCATGTCCATCGCGGCGACGATCGAGCGATGGAAGCCGGTCGTCCACGTGTCGGGATCGAGCACGCCCTGGAACTGCGGATTGCGAACCGGCACGAACGGTTGCTCGTGGTTCTGGTTGTTTGGCGCGTTGCCCCACATGTCGCCGATGGTCTCGTCCTTGGTGAAGATCGCGTCGATGTCATAGATCACGCCGCTCGTCCAGGCGTCGGCGATGACGGCTCGCGCACCGGCCTTGATGAAGCCCGAGGCGAAGTTGTCGACGCGTTCGCGGGCCACCGGGATCGTCGGTTCGGGAGCGCCGGTCTCGGAGCTCCCTGCGGAGTAGCACAGGTGGTTCAGCAGCACGATCGCGTTCTTCGCGAACCGGATGTCGCT
>JBOGFU010000393.1:0-2618 GCA_050743545.1 Acidimicrobiales bacterium
GGCGTATGCTTTTTCTGTGAGCTTAGCCATTAGCAGAAAAGCACTCTATGACTTCTACACATTACCGGGCTCTCCTCGCTGCGGCTGCGGCTGCGGTGCTCCTGCCTTCGCTCGCCCTGGCGCAGGCGGCTGGCTCTAACTATGTATCGGTAAACATAGCGCCCTCGAACTTCGTCTACGCGCCCGGCACAGTCGGCGCGACCCTCGGTACGATCACGCTTACGGGTACGCAACAGGGAACCATCGGTGTTGCTTCGCTCCCCGTCACATTCGCAGGAACTAACGGCGCTTCGGCCGCTAACCTGAGCAGTTGTCAGTTCATCAATGCGAACAGCACCGCACTCAACACGGGCTCGAACGATCCGTCGGTCCTCTCGCAAGGCACCAACACTATGGTCTTCGACACACCGCTCTTGATTACGAGCGGTACCCCGCAGACCTTGACCCTGCGCTGCAATATAAATTCGACCGCTCCCTCGGGCGCGTCATATTCCTACAGCGTCGGTTCGCCCATGCTCGCTCCCGCGCTCACGGCTATTCTTACCGAGTTTCCGACCGTAAGCCCGGGCGAGGTAAACGCTCCCATAGCGGCCATTACGCTCAACCCCTCCGCTTCCGGCGCGAATCTCAACTTGAGCTCGATCCCGCTCACCGCGACCTATAGCGGCGGCCTTACTACGAATGACCTCTCCAGCTGCCGACTCACCAACCCTGCGGGAGCGATTCTTAACCAGAACGGCACCGGACTCATCGTGGGCGGCGCTAACACCTTCTCTCTCAACGCTCCGATGCCGCTTGCAGGTGGCTCTGCGCCGATAGCGCTCATCTTGAGCTGCACCGTTTCTTCCGCGGCGCCTTTGGGCGGCTCACTCTCGCTCGCGCTCTCTCCTCCCGGCATTGTCGCCACAAACGCTTCAACAGGCGTCGCGATTACGCCCGGGCAGGGATATGACCCGACCACCGGAGCCGCAGGCGCTCTCTCTGGGACGACCTACATTGGCACCGCGAGCACAGGCACCGTCACACCACCCAATACGGGCGCTGGCGCCGCAGCTTCGGGGGCGGCCGTCGCGCTCTTCTTGGCTGCACTCGCGGCTCTCGGGAGCTGGGGCATCCTCGTACGCAAGGGCTAAGTGAATGGGGGGCGCCCTACGCGCGGCGCACAATGATGAAAGGCGTCATCTCGTCGGATTGTCCGGCGGGATTGTCGCGCATAAGCGACTGGATAAATCGTTCGGAAATGGAACGGGAGGAACGTCCGAGCGAGAAGGCACCGCGGTAATTGCTGTCGACGATAACCGCCTCCGCCCCGAAGCGCTCCCTAAGCGCGCGCGCGACCTTGTCGGCCGAAAGCGGCGAGCGCTTCGCATAGTGGGTGTAGGGGACGATGGAGAACGACATAGGGCAGTCGACCGACTTTGCGCGCTTACCGCAGAGATAATAGAAAGCACCGTGGATTCCTAGAGGCCGAGTGATCGCGCCAATGATTGCAGCGAAGATCGTGCGTGGATACCCGGCTTCCTCGATAAGAAGCTGCATCCCGAGTGCGGTACCGTGCCCGAAGCCATGGAATTCAGGTGTACCGAAGCGATTATCGACATTGCGCGCGAGAAGTCGCGCAAGCGGCGAAGGCTGGATGTCTTTGAAGGGGACGAGCCGATTCTGGCAGATGCAGACGACCTTCTCGCTGACGAAGAGAAGGTCACCTTTTTGCAGATGCGGTGCGGCATATTCCTCGATGAGTGTCTCCAGATCGTCGCCCGGCTCGACGATGCGGGTCTTAATAGGAAGCCGTAGCCACTCTTTGCTCTCGACCTCTATCGCGAGCGTCTTTCCGGGATTTGGTTCGAACATTCGCGCAGTATAGCGCTAGCGACGCATCGCTGCGAAGTGGAAGCTGGCGTAGGAGAGGTAGCCGGTGACGATGACGCCAACCCAGGAGAGCCAGAGCGGTATCTCAAAGGTCCCAAGCGCGAGATCGAGGCCGAAGGCGAGCCGCGCAAGATGCAGCAGCGCGACTACTAGGAAAAGAATGCCGGAGAGTATGAGGAGCGTGCGCTCGGAAGGCGAGGTAAGCGGCAGCTTTGCGCCCCAGCCGAGATGGGCAAAAAGGATGAGGAGCGCCACATCAAGCACAAGGATTTCCGGCACGGCCGTGCTTGTCCAGACAACGCCGAAGATGCTCATCGGGAAGAGGCCCGCGCCCGCGAGCCATATAACACTTATAAGGTCGGCGATCACAATGCCGACGGCGACTTTCGCGATCTCTTTCAAGGTGTGGTGGGTCATAGCGTTATTGTAACCCTTCTCGACTACGGCAAGAGCGGCGCGGTGGATAGCGCCAGGCAGAAGACCAGAAGCGTAATGAGCGAAGCAAGAAAGACGCTCCTACCCCAGGCGGCGTCTGGAAGGCGCCAGCGGGTGAGCGTCGTAGAAAGCCAATAAAGCCCGAGTATAAGCACGAGCCCGAGGTATGCGGCTCCCGCAAGGCCGCCCCAATAGAGGAGCGACAGCTCCCAGGTGAAGATGATGATATAGAGAACAATCGCCGTCTTGAGCCGCGCGGCAGAGACGCGCGCAGCCATGGTCGGGATGCCGGCGGCCGCGTACTCCTCCTT
>JBOGFU010000394.1:0-1550 GCA_050743545.1 Acidimicrobiales bacterium
CTTCTGTGAAATTTCTTCGTGCTGCAGATCTTGACATCATCCTTCCTGCACCATGAGCTGTAGAACCAAAACTCAGATCCATAGAGCCAGGTTTTCCCAACAGAATCCAGCTACCAGTACCCATAGAGCCAGGTATGAAGACCGGTTGTCCAATATCTCTATATTTTCTTGGCACTTCATCTCTTCCTTGCGGGAATGCTCTTGTTGCACCCTTTCTATGAACTACAACGGATCTTAGCTCACCATCAATTTTGTGTTTTTCAACCTTGGCAATATTATGAGCAACATCATAGATTAGTTTCATATCAAGATCAGATTCTGTTTGTTTGAAGACTCGCTCAAAGGCCTTTCTTGTCCAGTGGGTGATCATCTGTCTATTACTCCAAGCATAATTTAGTGCAGCAAACATTGCTTTTCTATATGACTCTCCTTCTTCTGAAGAATTTGGAACACATGCAAGTTCCCTGTCTACTAGATTTATGTTATATTTTGAAAGTGCCTGTTCTGATACTCTTAGATAATCACTACATACTTGGTGTCCAAAACCTCTTGAACCACAATGAATCAGTACAGTAATTTGTCCTTCATTGAAGATTCCCATCTTTTTGGCAGCTTCTTTATCATGGATTTGGTCAACACGCTGTACCTCAAGAAAATGATTTCCAGAGCCAAGGCTTCCTAATTGAGGTGCACCTCGCTTTCGTGCAGTAGGAGATATTTTTTCAGGATCAGCATTTTTTATCTGTCCATTTTCTTCACATACATCAGCATCATCCTTTGAACCATAACCGTGATCAACTGCCCATTGAACTCCTTTTACAAGTACTTCATCAAGATCAGATGGAGATAATTTTACAGCACCTTTGGATCCTACTCCAGACGGAATAGAGGTGAACAACTCTGAAACAAGATCCCTAAGTCGTGGTCGGACATCCTTTTCCATAAGATTTGTCTTGATGAGCCTTACACCACAATTGATATCATATCCTACTCCTCCTGGACTAATCATTCCGTTTTCAGCATCCATGGCAGCTACTCCACCAACAGGAAATCCATAACCCTCGTGACCATCTGGAAGAACTACAACATGTTTTAGCACTCCAGGTATGGTTGATACATTTACTGCTTGTTGAATTGTCCTATCTGTAAGCATTTTTTGTAATAATTTTTCATCAGCGTAAATTGTTACTGGGACTTTCATGCCTTTTGATGGATCAGCTTCAATGCGATACTCCATCTCACGGATTTTCTTTGGAATTAGTGATGACATTGCGTTCTGCGAAAAAAGGTATTTCTACACAATTTAAATCATGAGTATGTGATGGACCAATCACTTGATCAGTTTGGCAGTATGTCGATACAGATCATGCAATGCTTTACCATCAAGTAAGACGGCATCATCGTGTTGATCATCAGAAACTTTGTTTTCTAGGTTTTTGTCTTGTTTCTTGTCGGAGCTCATAGATTTGTTCTATCCATGAGTATAGAAAAAAGTGTCGATTTACATCCAAATTCATACAAGTAGATTTATTTTCCTTGATCAACTGATC